>NZ_JBHZAN010000008.1:0-238378 GCF_042754285.1 Streptomyces sp. NPDC059224 | reverse complement strand
GGCATGAAAGCCATGAGCCTCGCCGTGAAGGGCCTGGGCAAGAACGCCCGCGGCATGCTGGCCGAAGGCGCGGAGGGCGCGTTCAACCGGCTGAAAAGCGTGGTGCGTTCCAAGGGCAGCGACCCGGTCGACATGGCCACCGGCGCGATGTATCTCCCGCAGAGCGACGTGGAGCTGCCCGGCCTGCTGCCGCTGTCCTTCACCCGCCGGGTCGCCTCCGACTACCGCTGCGGCTGGTGGTTCGGACCTGGTTGGGCGTCGACGTTCGACGAGCGACTGGAGGTCGACGAGCAGGGCGTCGTCCACGTCACCGAGGACGGCCTGCTCCTCGCCTACCCGCACCCCGCCGCACCACATGCCGCCGTCTGGCCGGAGGCCGGCCCCCGCCGCCCCCTGACCCGCCACGACGACGGCGGCTATCGCGTCACCGACCCCCTCACCGGCCACACCCGCCACTTCGCCCGCCCGGCCGCCGACGGCACGGCCCTGCTCATCCGGATAACCGACCGCAACGAGCACACCATCACCTTCGACTACGACGAGCAGGGCGCCCCGGTCGCGATCCGGCATTCCGGCGGCTACCACCTGCGTGTCACCACCGACGAGGGCCGCATCACCACCCTCGCCCTGGCCGGCGCCGCGGCCGACGGCTCCGATGCCGTGGTCAAGCGCTACGGCTACACCGACGGCAACCTCACCGAGACCGTCAACTCCTCCGGCCTGCCCCTGCGCCTCACCTACGACGAGCGGCTGCGCGTCACCTCCTGGACCGACACCAACAACAGCCGCTACGCCTACGTCTACGACCGCCACGACCGCTGCGTCGCCGAGGGCGGCGACGCCGGTCACATCGCCATCACCCTGGCCTACGACGGCACCGACCCCGCCTGGCCCGACTGCCGCGTCACCACCCTGTCCACCGCCGAAGGCGCCACCACACGCTTCGTCATCAACGCCACCAGCGACGTCATCGCCGAGACCGACCCCCTCGGCAACACCACTCGCACCTCCTACGACCGGCACCACCACCTGCTCTCCCACACCGACGAACTCGGCCACACCACCGGCTACACGAACGACGAACACGGCCGACCGCTGACCGTGACGTATCCGGACGGAACCCGTTCGACGACGGCGTACAGCGACATCGGACTGCCCACCGAGATCGTCACCAAGGACGGCGGGTCCTGGAGGCGCACCTACGACGCACGCGGCAACGGCCTCACCCTCACCGATCCGACGGGAGCCACCAGCCACTTCCGTTATGACGAACGGGGATGTCTGACCGAGTTCGTCGATCCACTCGGCCGTACGACGCGGCTCGTGTGCGACGAGACGGGTCTCGTGGCCGAGGCGATCGACCCGCTCGGCGGCCGCACCGTCGTGGAGCGGGACGGTTTCGGCCGGACGGTTTCCGAGACGGACCCCCTGGGCGAGGCCACCCGATGGTCGTGGAGCACGGAGGGCCACCTGCTGGGCGCCGTCCATCCGGACGGCGGTACGGAGTCGTGGACCTACGACGCCGAAGGCAACTGCCTCAGTCACACGGACACCGCCGGAGCGGTGACGTCCTACGAGTACACCCACTTCGACCTGCTCAGCGCCCGCACCGTACCCGGGGGTGCCCGCCACCGGTTCGAGTACGACGCCTCCCTCCGGCTGACCCGCGTGGTGGACACGGCGGGCAGTACCTGGGACTACGCCTACGACGCGGCCGGGCGGCTCACCGCCGAGTCGGACTTCGACGACCGCACGTTCGACTACGCGTACGACGCGGCCGGGAGACTCACCGCCCGGACCACACCCCTCGGGCAGGTCGTCCGGTACACACGTGACGCCATGGGACGGCCGGTGCGCATCGACGCCGACGGCGCGAGCACCGATCTCGCCTACGACGCGGAGGGCAGACTGGCGGGCGCCGTCTGGCCCGGCGGACAGCTCTCCCGTACCTACGACGCCGCGGGGCAGTTGACCTCGGAGACCGTTGACGGACGCGTGCTTCGTCTCACCTACGACGCGGCCGGCCAGCTGGTGGGCCGCAGGACGCCCTCCGGGACGGACACCGTCTACTCCTTCGACGCCGCCGGGCGGCGGATCGCGCTGGCCACAGGCGGGCGCACCGTCGTCTCCGCCCACGACGCGGCCGGCCGGGAGACGGACCGTGCCTGGGAAGGCATGGCCCACCTGGCCCTGACCTGGAACAGCTCGGGCAGGCTGGTCGCCCAGCGGGTCACCGGCGCCCGCGGCGCGCTGCTCGCTCCGCAGGAGTACACATGGCGGCCCGACGGCGCGCTGCTCGCCGCCGGCGAGCGGCGCCACACCTACGACGCGGCCGGAAGGATCGTGCAGGTGCGGGCGGCCGAGTGGACCGAGACGTACGCCTACGACGCCTCCGGGAACCAGACCGAGGCGGCCTGGCCCACGTCCCACCCGGGCGCGGACGCCGCCGGACCTCGTGAGTACGCGGGAAGCCGTCTCGTCTCGGCCGGACGAACACGCTACGAACACGACGGCGCGGGGCGTCTGGTCGTGCGGCGACGCACCCGGCTGTCACGGAAGCCCGATGTGTGGCGCTACACGTGGGACGCCCAGGACCGGCTGACCGGGGTCGCCGGCCCGGACGGGAGCGTGTGGCGCTACGCCTACGACCCGCTCGGGCGTCGCATCGCCAAGCAGCGCCTGGCTCCCGACGGGGGAGTCCTGGAGGAGACCCGTTTCAGCTGGCACGAGGGCATCCTGGTCGAAGAGTCCACCACCTCGGCCGACATGCCCGTGGAGCGGACCACGACCTGGGAGTTCGACGAAAGCGGCATGGACCCGCTGTCGCAGACGGACCGCCGGGTGGCCGCCGCCACGATGTCGCAGGAGGAGGTCGACAGCCGTTTCTACGCCATCGTCACCGATTCCATCGGATCGCCCACGGAGCTTCTCGACGAGCGGGGCACGGTCGTCTGGCGCCGGACCTCCACCCTGTGGGGGTCGACCACGTGGAACGCCGATGCCTCCGCGTACACGCCGCTGCGTTTCCCGGGTCAGTACCACGATGCGGAGACGGGTCACCACTACAACCTGCACCGCCACTACGATCCCGAGACCGGCCGGTATCTCAGCCCGGACCCGCTGGGCCTGACCGCCGCACCCAATCCGAACACCTACGTCCACAACCCGTTGACGTGGTCCGATCCCTACGGTCTCTCGCCCTACCAGCCCATCCGGGTGCGGGCGGGGCAGCAGGTGAAGAAGGGCACCCCGTTCGAGATGAGTCCGCCCGAGCGCGAGTTCGTCCAGAAGCTCCTGGAGAAGCGGACGAACCTGCGTGTCTACCGGACGCACGGCAAGCAGGCCGAAGGCGACTTCGTGATCGTCGACATGACCAACAAGAAGAACCGGGTCGGGTGGGTCGTGGACCACAAGATGAACGCGGAGAAGGTCACCAAGGGAAACCAGTTCACGAATGCCGCCCGGGCCGCGGAGGCCGTCGGAATCCCACGGGGCAGCTTCGAGATCGCGACGGGTGACACGGAGAAACTGCTGGACATCCTGAGCCGCCGGCGCAGTGAGTGGTAGGAGTTGAGAGTGATCGTTCTGCCAAGGCTGCTCGATGAACTGCTCGGCCAGGTCGACGGGAGACGTGCGGCACACCTGGCACTGGACTTCGCCCGGCACGCGCTCGAAGTCCAGGAGGCGGAGATCGAGCCGGGGGTGATGGCCGCGTGCCAGGAGTGCCTCGCGGCGGCGCACGAGGCGATCGATCTCGGCGAGGCGGGCCCACGGCTGCTCCGGGCGCACGAACGGCTCTACGAGGCCGCCGAGCGGTGGGAGGGCAACCGCAACCGGCTCGCTCTGGGCGCGGGGCTGACCGTGCAGGCCGTTCGTGTGGGCTGCCAGCGGATGATGGAGAAGGCGCGCGAGCGCGGCATGCCCAGCTCCCTGATCACCGTGCGGGACGTCGCGCACGAGATCCAGGCGGACCTCGGCCGCGGAGCCGCGAGCCGGTTCCCGGACCACGGCGACGACCCCCGGCAGGCCGGACGTCTCGCCCGCTGGGAGGAGGCACGCTGGCAGGTACGGCACGTCATCGCCACCGAGCCCGCTCCGGGCGGGAGCGCGCCGCGGCCGCCGTCGTAACGGGGGATCCGCCTCGCGAGAGGCCGCCCGGCGAGCGGTGCGAGCGGGGTCCGGTCGGCCGGGTGTTTGACCTACGTCACCCTGGGGGTATTCTCTCCGGCTCGATTGGCCAGCCCCCTGTCCCGTATGGCAGACTAGCGGGGTTGCTCGGTCGAGTGTTGATGCTGCGCGCCTCCCGCCGGGGGGACCGGAAGCGAGTCCCACAGTACTCGTCGTCCTAACTGCCACTACGGCAGCACTGGGACGGACGTACGGGAATCTTTCGGGAAGCAAGGTGCGGCACCGGCCAGGCGCCCGGTGGGCCTTTCGCCCCCGGCTTGCGGTTCCGGAAGGGCCGTGTGCATTCCCCGCAGGGATGTTCGAACAAGGGGCATCTGTGTCAGCGGGAGCGCGACACGCCCGACCGCGTGGGTCGGAGGAACGAAGGCAGCAGAAGGAATCCGCCGGGTTCCAGAGCGTTGACAGAGACAGGACTACTGAGTAGCCATGGCGGGACAGAAGATCCGCATCCGGCTCAAGGCCTACGACCACGAGGTCATCGACTCCTCGGCGAAGAAGATCGTCGAGACGGTGACCCGCACTGGTGCGTCGGTCGCGGGCCCGGTGCCGCTGCCCACTGAGAAGAACGTGTACTGCGTCATCAAGTCGCCGCACAAGTACAAGGACTCGCGCGAGCACTTCGAGATGCGCACGCACAAGCGCCTGATCGACATTCTCGACCCGACCCCCAAGACCGTTGACTCTCTGATGCGACTCGACCTCCCGGCCGGTGTCGACATCGAGATCAAGCTCTGAGGGCCGGTGATCTGAGAATGGCTAAGCAGATCAAGGGCATCCTGGGCGAGAAGCTCGGCATGACGCAGGTGTGGGACGAGAACAACCGTGTCGTCCCGGTCACCGTCGTCAAGGCCGGCCCCAACATCGTCACCCAGGTCCGTACGAACGACGTCGACGGCTACGAGTCCGTCCAGCTCGCCTTCGGCGAGATCGACCCGCGCAAGGTGAACAAGCCCCTCAAGGGTCACTTCGCGAAGGCCGACGTCACCCCCCGTCGTCACCTCGTCGAGATCCGGACGGCCGACGCCACCGAGTACACCCTCGGTCAGGAAGTCACCGCCGAGGTCTTCGAGGCCGGCGTGAAGGTCGACGTCACCGGCAAGAGCAAGGGCAAGGGCTTCGCCGGTGTCATGAAGCGTCACAACTTCAAGGGCCTCGGCGCCGGTCACGGCACCCAGCGCAAGCACCGCTCTCCCGGTTCCATCGGTGGCTGCGCCACCCCGGGCCGCGTGTTCAAGGGCCTCCGCATGGCGGGTCGCATGGGCAACGAGCGGGTCACCACCCAGAACCTGACCGTCCACGCCGTTGACGCGGAGAAGGGTCTGCTGCTCATCAAGGGCGCGGTTCCCGGTCCGAACGGCGGCCTCGTCCTGGTCCGCACCGCGGCCAAGGGGGCCTGAGGTACCGATGAGCACTGTTGACATCCTTTCGCCTGCCGGCGAGAAGACCGGTAGCGTCGAGCTCCCCGCGGAGATCTTCGGCGTGGAGAAGGTCAGCATCCCGCTGATCCACCAGGTCGTCGTCGCGCAGAACGCGGCTGCCCGCCAGGGCACGCACAAGACCAAGACCCGTGGCGAAGTCCGTGGTGGCGGCAAGAAGCCGTACCGCCAGAAGGGCACCGGCCGCGCCCGTCAGGGTTCGACCCGCGCCCCGCAGTTCGCCGGCGGTGGCGTCGTCCACGGCCCGCAGCCGCGTGACTACTCGCAGCGCACCCCGAAGAAGATGAAGGCTGCCGCTCTGCGTCACGCCCTCACCGACCGGGCGCGCCACAACCGCATCCACGTCGTCACCGGCGTGGTCGAGGGCGAGAACCCCAGCACCAAGGCCGCTCGCACGCTGTTCGGCAAGATCTCGGAGCGCAAGAACCTGCTCCTGGTCGTCGACCGCGCCGACGAGGCCGCGTGGCTGTCCGCCCGCAACCTGCCCCAGGTCCACATCCTGGAGCCGGGCCAGCTGAACACGTACGACGTGATCGTCTCGGACGACGTGGTCTTCACCCAGGCCGCTCTCGAGTCCTTCGTCGCCGGCCCGAAGGCCAACGACACCGAAGGGACCGAGGTCTGATGGCTACCCGTCACCCGAGCATCGCCTCGAAGGCCGCCAAGGCCGCCAAGGCCGCGCGCGTCGCCAAGGCGCGCCGCCACGAGGCCGAGGGCAAGAACACCGTCGAGACCCCGCTGAGCAAGTCCTTCACGGACCACCGTGACGTGCTGCTCAAGCCGGTCGTCTCGGAGAAGAGCTACGCGCTTCTGGACGAGGGCAAGTACACGTTCATCGTCGCCCCCGGCGCCAACAAGACCCAGATCAAGCAGGCCGTCCAGGCGGTCTTCGACGTCAAGGTCACCGGGGTCAACACCCTCAACCGCCAGGGCAAGCGCAAGCGCACCAAGACCGGTTTCGGTCAGCGCGCGGGCTCCAAGCGCGCGATCGTGACCCTCGCCGAGGGCGACCGTATCGACATCTTCGGCGGTCCGACCGCGTAAGCGGGTCGGATCGTCCGATATCGGACGAGGACTGAGAAATGGGAATCCGCAAGTACAAGCCGACTACGCCGGGCCGTCGTGGCGCCAGCGTCGCCGACTTCGTCGAGGTCACGCGGTCCACGCCGGAGAAGTCGCTGGTCCGCCCGCTGCACAGCAAGGGCGGCCGTAACAACGCCGGTCGTGTGACCGTTCGCCACCAGGGTGGCGGACACAAGCGCGCCTTCCGAGTGATCGACTTCCGTCGTCACGACAAGGACGGCGTGCCGGCGAAGGTCGCGCACATCGAGTACGACCCCAACCGCACCGCGCGCATCGCGCTGCTGCACTACGCGGACGGCGAGAAGCGCTACATCCTCGCCCCGCGCAACCTGCAGCAGGGCGACACCGTGGAGAACGGTCCCGGGGCCGACATCAAGCCGGGCAACAACCTGGCCCTCCGCAACATCCCGGTCGGTACCACGATCCACGCGATCGAGCTCCGTCCCGGCGGTGGCGCCAAGTTCGCCCGTTCCGCGGGTGCCTCGGTGCAGCTGCTCGCCCGTGAGGGCGCCATGGCGACCCTCCGTATGCCGTCCGGCGAGATCCGCATGGTGGACGCGCGCTGCCGCGCCACCGTCGGTGAGGTCGGCAACGCCGAGCAGTCGAACATCAACTGGGGCAAGGCCGGCCGCAAGCGGTGGCTGGGCGTTCGCCCGACCGTCCGTGGTGTCGTCATGAACCCGGTCGACCACCCGCACGGTGGTGGTGAGGGCCGGACGTCCGGTGGTCGTCACCCCGTCTCCCCGTGGGGCAAGAAGGAAGGTCGTACTCGTTCGCCCAAGAAGGCGTCGAACAAGTACATCGTCCGCCGCCGCAAGACGAACAAGAAGCGTTAAGGACTGGTTGAGATGCCTCGTAGCTTGAAGAAGGGGCCCTTCGTCGACGACCACCTGATCAAGAAGGTGGACGCCCAGAACGAAGCCGGCACCAAGAACGTCATCAAGACCTGGTCCCGCCGCTCGATGATCGTCCCGGCCATGCTGGGTCACACCCTCGCGGTGCACAACGGCAAGACCCACATCCCGGTGTTCGTCACCGAGTCGATGGTCGGCCACAAGCTCGGCGAGTTCTCGCCGACCCGCACCTTCCGGGGCCACGTCAAGGACGACCGGAAGTCGAAGCGCCGCTAGTAGCGGATCGCATTCAGACACGTAAGTAACTGAGAGGGACAACCATGGAAGCCAGGGCCCAGGCGCGGTACATCCGCGTTACGCCCATGAAGGCCCGCCGCGTGGTGGACCTTATCCGTGGCATGGATGCCACGGAGGCTCAGGCTGTTCTGCGATTCGCTCCGCAGGCAGCCTCCGTGCCGGTCGGCAAGGTGCTCGACAGCGCCATCGCCAACGCCGCGCACAACTACGACCACACCGACGCCGACAGCCTCTTCATCTCCGAGGCGTACGTCGACGAGGGCCCGACCCTGAAGCGGTTCCGGCCGCGTGCCCAGGGCCGTGCCTACCGGATCCGCAAGCGGACCAGCCACATCACCGTGGTCGTCAGCAGCAAGGAAGGAACCCGGTAATGGGCCAGAAGGTTAACCCGCATGGGTTCCGGCTCGGTGTCACCACGGACTTCAAGTCCCGGTGGTACGCCGACAAGCTGTACAAGGACTACGTCAAGGAAGACGTCGCCATCCGTCGGATGATGACGTCCGGCATGGAGCGCGCCGGCATCTCGAAGGTCGAGATCGAGCGCACCCGTGACCGCGTCCGCGTGGACATCCACACCGCGCGTCCGGGCATCGTCATCGGCCGCCGCGGCGCCGAGGCCGACCGCATCCGCGGTGACCTGGAGAAGCTGACCGGCAAGCAGGTCCAGCTGAACATCCTCGAGGTCAAGAACCCGGAGACGGACGCTCAGCTGGTGGCCCAGGCCGTCGCCGAGCAGCTCTCCTCCCGCGTCTCCTTCCGCCGTGCCATGCGCAAGAGCATGCAGTCGGCGATGAAGGCCGGCGCCAAGGGCATCAAGATCCAGTGCGGTGGCCGCCTCGGCGGCGCCGAGATGTCCCGCTCGGAGTTCTACCGCGAGGGCCGCGTGCCCCTGCACACGCTCCGCGCGAACGTGGACTACGGCTTCTTCGAGGCCAAGACGACCTTCGGCCGCATCGGTGTGAAGGTCTGGATCTACAAGGGCGACGTCAAGAACATCGCCGAGGTCCGCGCCGAGAACGCCGCAGCCCGCGCCGGCAACCGCCCGGCCCGTGGCGGTGGCGCTGGTGACCGCCCGGCCCGTGGTGGCCGTGGTGGCGAGCGGCGCGGTCGCAAGCCGCAGCAGGCTCCCGCTGCCGAGGCCCCCCAGGCCGAGGCCGCTGCCGCTCCGGCTGCTGAGAGCACCGGAACGGAGGCCTGACCGACATGCTGATCCCCCGTAGGGTCAAGCACCGCAAGCAGCATCACCCGAAGCGTCGTGGTGAGGCCAAGGGCGGTACCACGGTCGCGTTCGGCGAGTACGGCATCCAGGCCCTCACGCCGGCGTACGTGACCAACCGCCAGATCGAGGCGGCTCGTATCGCGATGACCCGCCACATCAAGCGTGGCGGCAAGGTCTGGATCAACATCTACCCGGACCGCCCGCTCACGAAGAAGCCTGCCGAGACCCGCATGGGTTCCGGTAAGGGTTCTCCCGAGTGGTGGATCGCGAACGTGCACCCGGGCCGGGTCATGTTCGAGCTGTCCTACCCCAACGAGAAGATCGCCCGTGAGGCCCTGACTCGCGCAGCCCACAAGCTGCCGATGAAGTGCCGGATCGTCAAGCGCGAGGCAGGTGAAGCGTGATGTCGGCCGGTACCAAGGCGTCCGAGCTGCGCGAGCTGGGCAACGAGGAGCTGCTGAACAAGCTCCGCGAGGCCAAGGAAGAGCTGTTCAACCTCCGCTTCCAGGCGGCGACGGGTCAGCTCGAAAACCACGGTCGGCTCAAGGCCGTCCGCAAGGACATCGCGCGGATCTACACCCTGATGCGTGAGCGCGAGCTGGGCATCGAGACGGTGGAGAGCGCCTGATGAGCGAGAGCAACGTGACTGAGAACACTGAGGCGCGCGGCAGCTTCCGCAAGACCCGTGAGGGTCTCGTCGTCAGCGACAAGATGGACAAGACCGTCGTCGTCGCCGTCGAGGACCGCGTCAAGCACGCGCTGTACGGCAAGGTCATCCGCCGTACCAACAAGCTCAAGGCGCACGACGAGCAGAACGCCGCGGGTGTCGGCGACCGTGTCCTCCTCATGGAGACCCGGCCGCTGTCCGCCACGAAGCGGTGGCGCATCGTCGAGATCCTCGAGAAGGCCAAGTAATTCTCCTGCGGGGCATCCCTCGCAGGACAGTTCCGCCAGGCTCCGGGGGCCGTTCTCCTGAACGGCCCCCGGGGAACCGGCAGACACACAGGAGATAGACGTGATCCAGCAGGAGTCGCGACTGCGCGTCGCCGACAACACTGGTGCGAAGGAAATCCTTTGCATCCGTGTGCTCGGTGGCTCCGGTCGCCGCTACGCGGGCATCGGTGACGTCATCGTCGCCACCGTCAAGGACGCGATCCCCGGCGGCAACGTGAAGAAGGGTGACGTCATCAAGGCGGTCATCGTTCGCACCGTCAAGGAGCGCCGCCGTCCGGACGGCTCGTACATCCGCTTCGACGAGAACGCCGCCGTCATTCTCAAGAACGACGGTGACCCTCGCGGCACCCGCATCTTCGGCCCGGTCGGGCGTGAGCTGCGCGAGAAGAAGTTCATGAAGATCATCTCGCTGGCTCCGGAGGTGCTGTAAGCATGAAGATCAAGAAGGGCGACCTGGTCCAGGTCATCACCGGTAAGGACAAGGGCAAGCAGGGCAAGGTCATCGCGGCCTACCCCCGCGAGGACCGTGTCCTGGTCGAGGGTGTCAACCGGGTCAAGAAGCACACCAAGGCCGGTCCGACCGCTCGCGGTTCGCAGGCCGGCGGCATCGTCACGACCGAGGCGCCCGTCCACGTCTCCAACGTCCAGCTGGTCGTTGAGAAGGACGGCAACAAGGTTGTCACGCGTGTCGGTTACCGCTTCGACGACGAAGGCAACAAGATCCGCGTTGCCAAGCGGACGGGTGAGGACATCTGATGGCTACCACCACTGCTCCGCGTCTGAAGCTGAAGTACCGCGAGGAGATCGCGGGCAAGCTGCGTGACGAGTTCAGCTACGAGAACGTCATGCAGATCCCCGGCCTCGTCAAGATCGTGGTCAACATGGGTGTCGGCGACGCCGCCCGTGACTCGAAGCTGATCGAGGGCGCGATCCGCGACCTGACCACCATCACCGGTCAGAAGCCGGCCGTCACCAAGGCCCGCAAGTCCATCGCGCAGTTCAAGCTGCGTGAGGGCCAGCCGATCGGTGCCCACGTCACGCTCCGTGGCGACCGCATGTGGGAGTTCCTGGACCGCACCCTGTCGCTCGCGCTGCCGCGCATCCGCGACTTCCGTGGTCTGTCCCCCAAGCAGTTCGACGGCCGTGGCAACTACACCTTCGGTCTCACGGAGCAGGTCATGTTCCACGAGATCGACCAGGACAAGATCGACCGCACCCGGGGTATGGACATCACCGTGGTGACCACGGCGACCAACGACGCTGAGGGCCGCGCGCTCCTTCGTCACCTCGGCTTCCCGTTCAAGGAGGCGTGAGCGAGATGGCGAAGAAGGCTCTGATTGCCAAGGCTGCTCGCAAGCCGAAGTTCGGTGTGCGTGGCTACACCCGCTGCCAGCGTTGTGGCCGCCCGCACTCCGTGTACCGCAAGTTCGGCCTGTGCCGCGTGTGCCTTCGTGAGATGGCTCACCGTGGCGAGCTGCCGGGCGTGACCAAGAGCTCCTGGTAATCCCCCCTTTAGGGATTCCAGAGGCTCTCGGTAAGCAATGGGCGTGTCAGGTGCCCACCCCTTCATGGCTTAGGCTTGGAGGGTTGGGCGCCTGACAGTCGCCCGTACGACTTACTACGCCGTAGGTCCACCGCGCCGCACCCGCCCCGTCTCGGATCGGGGAGAGGGATGGCGCACCAGGAAACCCCGGCGAGAGAGGCCACAGGCCAATTCATGACCATGACTGATCCGATCGCAGACATGCTGACGCGTCTGCGGAACGCGAACTCGGCGTACCACGACTCCGTGACGATGCCGGCGTCCAAGATCAAGTCTCACATCGCGGAGATCCTCCAGCAGGAGGGCTTCATCACGGGCTGGAAGGTCGAGGACGCCGAGGTCGGCAAGAACCTCGTCCTGGACCTGAAGTTCGGTCCCAACCGTGAGCGCTCCATCGCGGGCATCAAGCGGATCTCCAAGCCCGGTCTCCGGGTGTACGCGAAGTCCACCTCCCTGCCCAAGGTGCTGGGCGGCCTCGGCGTGGCGATCATCTCCACGTCTCACGGGCTCCTCACCGACAAGCAGGCCGGCAAGAAGGGCGTAGGCGGGGAAGTCCTCGCCTACGTCTGGTAGCAGAAGGGAACGGAGGAAACAGCTATGTCGCGTATCGGCAAGCTCCCCATCGCGGTTCCCGCCGGCGTGGACGTCACCATCGACGGTCGCACGGTGAAGGTCAAGGGCCCCAAGGGCGAGCTGACCCACACCATCGTGGCTCCGATCGACATCGCCAAGGGCGAGGACGGCACTCTCGCGGTGACCCGCCCCAACGACGAGCGTCAGAGCAAGGCCTTGCACGGCCTGTCCCGCACGCTGGTGGCGAACATGATCACCGGCGTGACCCAGGGTTACGTGAAGAAGCTCGAAATCAGCGGCGTCGGTTACCGCGTGACCGCCAAGGGTGCGAACCTCGAGTTCGCGCTCGGTTACAGCCACCCGATCGTGGTCGAGGCCCCCGAGGGCATCTCCTTCAAGGTGGAGAACCCGACCCGCTTCCAGGTCGAGGGCATCGACAAGCAGAAGGTCGGCGAGGTTGCGGCCAACATCCGCAAGCTGCGCAAGCCTGACCCGTACAAGGCCAAGGGCGTCAAGTACGAGGGCGAAGTCATCCGCCGCAAGGTCGGAAAGGCGGGTAAGTAAGCCATGGCATACGGACAGAAGATCCTCAAGGGCGACGCCTACAAGCGCGCCGCGATCAAGCGCCGTCACATCCGGATCCGTAAGAACATTTCCGGTACGGCGGAGCGTCCCCGTCTGGTGGTTACCCGCTCGAACCGCCACATCGTGGCCCAGGTGATCGACGACATCAAGGGTCACACCCTGGCGTCGGCGTCCACGCTGGACACCTCGGTCCGTGGTGGCGAGGGTGACAAGTCCGCGCAGGCCAAGCAGGTCGGCGCCCTGGTCGCCGAGCGTGCCAAGGCCGCCGGTGTCGAGGCCGTGGTGTTCGACCGTGGTGGTAACCAGTACGCCGGGCGTATCGCCGCCCTGGCGGACGCCGCCCGCGAGGCCGGGCTCAAGTTCTGAGCCGCTTGTAGCTAGCGGAAAGAGAGAGGTAATCCAATGGCTGGACCCCAGCGCCGCGGTGGCGGTGCCGGTGGCGGCGAGCGGCGGGACCGGAAGGGCCGTGACGGCGGCGCTGCTGCCGCCGAGAAGACCGCGTACGTTGAGCGCGTTGTCGCGATCAACCGCGTCGCCAAGGTTGTGAAGGGTGGTCGTCGCTTCAGCTTCACCGCGCTGGTCGTGGTGGGCGACGGTGACGGCACCGTGGGTGTCGGTTACGGCAAGGCCAAGGAGGTGCCGGCCGCCATCGCCAAGGGTGTTGAGGAGGCCAAGAAGCACTTCTTCAAGGTCCCCCGTATCCAGGGCACCATCCCGCACCCCATCCAGGGTGAGAAGGCTGCCGGCGTCGTCCTGCTCAAGCCCGCGTCCCCCGGTACCGGTGTTATCGCCGGTGGCCCGGTGCGTGCCGTGCTCGAGTGCGCCGGCGTTCACGACATCCTGTCGAAGTCCCTGGGCTCCGACAACGCGATCAACATCGTGCACGCGACCGTGGCGGCCCTCAAGGGCCTGCAGCGTCCCGAGGAGATCGCGGCCCGCCGCGGTCTGCCCCTCGAGGACGTCGCTCCCGCGGCTCTGCTGCGTGCGCGTGCCGGGGCGGGTGCGTAATCATGGCGCAGCTCAAGATTACGCAGGTCAAGTCCTACATCGGCAGCAAGCAGAACCACCGTGACACCCTGCGTTCCCTTGGTCTCAAGGGCATCAACACGCAGGTCGTCAAGGAGGACCGCCCCGAGTTCCGCGGCATGGTGCACACCGTCCGCCACCTCGTGACGGTCGAGGAGGTCGACTGATCATGGCGGAGAACAACCCGCTCAAGATCCACAACCTCCGTCCCGCCCCGGGCGCCAAGACCGCCAAGACCCGTGTGGGTCGTGGTGAGGCGTCGAAGGGCAAGACGGCTGGTCGTGGTACCAAGGGTACGAAGGCCCGTTACCAGGTGCCGGAGCGCTTCGAGGGTGGCCAGATGCCCCTCCACATGCGTCTTCCGAAGCTGAAGGGCTTCAAGAACCCGTTCAAGACCGAGTTCCAGGTCGTGAACCTCGACAAGCTGGCGGCGCTGTACCCGGAGGGTGGCGAGGTCACCGTCGAGGGGCTCGTCGCCAAGGGTGCCGTTCGCAAGAACAGCCTCGTCAAGGTGCTCGGCCAGGGTGAGGTCTCCGTGGCGCTCCAGGTGACGGTCGACGCCGTCTCCGGCTCCGCCAAGGAGAAGATCACCGCCGCCGGCGGCACCGTCACCGAGCTCGTCTGAGCCCGGTGACCGTCTGACCCAGGTCAGCGGAGACGGCCGGGGACGGCCCTCGCAAGAGGGCGTCCCCGGCCGTTCTCATGCCACGGGTTGTCGATCAGCCGTTCGACCCGGACGGTTGTGGCATGCCCGTGCGAGCGGTAAGCGGTTTTTATACGCACGTGTTCGAGACATTGCCCTGGAAGAGCCATGCGGATCGGTGTCCCGTAAGGACCTCGATATGGGTAGGCTGGGCCGCTGGTATCCAGCGCCGTCTTGGCGTGCCGTAATCTCGTTCCACAGGCCATCAAACCCTTAGTCATCCACCTCACGCGCGCACACGCGGGGGTCGCAGGAGGCACCGTGCTCACCGCGTTCGCCCGGGCGTTCAGGACGCCCGACCTGCGCAAGAAACTGCTCTTCACGCTGGCCATCATCGTGGTCTACCGGGTCGGTACCCACATCCCGATCCCCGGCGTCAACTACAAAGCCGTTCAGACGTGTGTGAACGAGGCCTCCGGCAACCAGGGCCTGTTCGGTCTCGTCAACATGTTCAGCGGTGGCGCGCTGCTCCAGATCACGATCTTCGCGCTCGGCATCATGCCGTACATCACCGCCAGCATCATCCTTCAGCTGCTGACCGTGGTCATCCCGCGTCTGGAAGCCCTGAAGAAGGAGGGCCAGGCGGGCACGACGAAGATCACCCAGTACACCCGCTACCTGACGGTGGCGCTCGCCATCCTGCAGGGCACCGGCCTGGTGGCCACCGCCCGCAGCGGCGCGCTCTTCTCCGGCTGCACCGTCGCCTCCAGCATCGTTCCGGACCAGGCGATCTTCACCACCATCACGATGGTGATCTGCATGACCTCCGGTACGGCCGTCGTCATGTGGCTCGGTGAACTGATCACCGACCGCGGCATCGGCAACGGCATGTCGATCCTGATGTTCATCTCGATCGCCGCGACCTTCCCGTCCGCGCTGTGGGCCATCAAGAAGCAGGGCACGCTGGCCGGCGGCTGGATCGAGTTCGGCACCGTCATCGCGGTCGGCCTGGTCATGGTCGCCCTGGTGGTCTTCGTCGAGCAGGCCCAGCGCCGGGTCCCGGTCCAGTACGCGAAGCGCATGATCGGCCGCCGGTCCTACGGCGGTACGTCGACGTACATCCCGCTCAAGGTGAACCAGGCCGGTGTGATCCCGGTCATCTTCGCCTCGTCGCTGCTGTACATCCCGGCACTCGTGGCGCAGTTCGCCGGCGGCAACTCGGGCTGGAAACAGTGGATCAGCACGAACCTCACCAAGGGTGACCACCCGATCTACATCACCCTGTACTTCCTGCTGATCGTCTTCTTCGCGTTCTTCTACGTCGCTATCTCCTTCAACCCCGAGGAAGTAGCCGACAACATGAAGAAGTATGGTGGCTTCATCCCGGGTATCCGGGCTGGCCGACCGACCGCTGAGTACCTGTCGTACGTGCTCAACCGGATCACCTGGCCGGGTTCGCTGTATCTGGGGCTGATCGCTCTCGTACCGACGATGGCGTTGGTTGGCTTTGGGGCAAGCCAGAACTTCCCGTTCGGTGGCACCAGCATCCTCATCATCGTGGGTGTGGGCCTCGAAACGGTGAAGCAGATCGAGAGCCAGCTTCAGCAGCGCAATTACGAAGGGTTCCTCCGCTGATGCGAATCGTCCTCGTCGGGCCGCCCGGTGCCGGTAAGGGAACGCAAGCCGTTCGCCTCGCCGAGAAGCTGAAGATCCCGCACGTCTCCACGGGCGACCTGTTCCGGGCCAACATCAGCCAGCAGACGGACCTCGGGAAGCTCGCGAAGTCCTACATGGACGCCGGTAACCTCGTCCCGGACGAGGTCACCATCGCCATGGCCAAGGACCGCATGGAGCAGCCGGACGCGACCGGCGGTTTCCTGCTGGACGGGTTCCCGCGGAACGTCTCGCAGGCCCAGTCTCTCGACGAGCTGCTGAAGAACGAGAGCATCAAGCTCGACGCGGTACTGGACCTGGAGGTCCCGGAGGACGAGGTCGTCAAGCGGATCGCGGGTCGCCGCATCTGCCGCAAGGACAACGGCCACGTCTTCCACGTGACGTACAGCCCGCCGAAGACCGAAGGTGTCTGCGACATCTGCGGCGGCGAGCTCTACCAGCGTGACGACGACTCCGAGGACACCGTCCGTACGCGGCTGGAGGTCTACCACACGCAGACCGAGCCCATCATCGACTACTACAAGTCGCAGGGCCTGGTCCGTACGATCTCCTCGCTGGGCCCCGTGGAGGAGATCACGCAGCGGGCGCTGGAAGCGCTCGGACGGGACGAGGACGACAAGAAGTAGTTCTGCGGCGGTTCCGGCCGCGGTGCCCCCTCGGGTGCCGCGGCCGTACTGTTGTACAGATATCCGGTTGACGTTGACGTGAGTGACGGAGAGCGCAGGCCACCCATGGTGCAGATCAAGACCCCCGAGCAGATCGCCAAGATGCGGGCGGCGGGCCTGGTCGTAGCGGCCATCCACGCGGCCACCCGCGAGGCGGCGGTCCCCGGTTCCAGCACCAAGGACCTGGACGAGGTCGCCCGCAAGGTGCTCGCCGAGCACGGCGCCAAGTCGAACTTCCTCGGGTACGGCGGCTTCCCGGCCACCATCTGCACGTCCGTCAACGACGTGGTCGTCCACGGCATCCCCGCGGAGGACGTCGTTCTCAAGGACGGCGACATCATCTCCATCGACTGCGGTGCGATCGTCGACGGCTGGCACGGTGACGCGGCCTACACGGCCTTCGTGGGCTCCGGCCACGCTCCGGAGCTGATCGAGCTCTCCCGGGTGACCGAGGAGTCGATGTGGGCCGGCATCGCGGCGATGAAGCAGGGCAACCGGCTGGTGGACGTGTCCCGGGCCGTCGAGACGTACATCCGCCGCCAGCCGAAGCCGGGCGGCGGCCGGTACGGGATCATCGAGGACTACGGCGGCCACGGCATCGGCACCGAGATGCACATGGACCCGCACCTGCTGAACTACGTCGACCGGCGCCGGGGCAAGGGTCCGAAGCTGGTCCCCGGGTTCTGCCTGGCCATCGAGCCGATGGTGTCGCTGGGCACGCCGCGGACCGAGGTGCTGGAGGACGACTGGACGGTCATCACGACCGACGGGACGTGGTCCTCGCACTGGGAGCACAGCGTGGCACTGACCGAGGAGGGTCCGCTGGTGCTGACGTCTCCCGACGGGGGCAGGGCGAAGCTCGCCGAGCACGGGATCGCGGCCGCGCCGGATCCGCTGGGCTGAGCATTTCCTCGGCACCGGGGGCCGTCAGGGTCGCTCGCGCGGTTCCCCGCACCCCTGACGGGGTGCTCCACATGAGCGTGCTTAATGATCTGCTCCGCGGGGCAGTCTCTCTCGATTCGTCTTTCCGGGTGCACTGACGTAGACTGACTCGTCGGCTCTCGTGCACCCGCATGCCCGCATGCGCCCGAAAGGGAAAGTGCGAGGGTCGATCAAGGTAGTCGATTCGAAGGGCGAAGCGTGGCCAAGAAGCAAGGTGCCATCGAGATCGAGGGCACTGTCGTCGAGTCTCTTCCGAACGCGATGTTCAAGGTCGAGCTCCAGAACGGCCACCAGGTCCTGGCACACATCAGCGGCAAGATGCGTATGCACTACATCCGCATCCTCCCTGACGACCGGGTCGTGGTGGAGCTGTCTCCGTACGACCTGACGCGTGGCCGGATCGTCTACCGATACAAGTAGATCTTGCCCAGGTCCCGTGTGAGCGGGGCTGCCGGCAACTGACCCGGAGAACCTCAATCCCATGAAGGTCAAGCCGAGCGTCAAGAAGATCTGCGACAAGTGCAGGGTGATCCGCCGTCACGGTCGGGTCATGGTCATTTGCGAGAACCCGCGCCACAAGCAGCGCCAGGGCTGACGCACGACCGATCCCTCTGCATTCATCGCAGAGTTTCGCGCGACGCAAGCTGAATTTGTTCATACGCAGGGCCCGAGCCGACACGGCTCGACACCCCCGGCTCGGAGGCCGGGGACCCAGGCCGTACCTACTCTTCGACACAGAAGAGGCCGGCGGCCGGGATCCGGTCCTGCGGAAGACCTCCGATGATCACCAGGAGCCATTGAAGTGGCACGCGTTTCCGGTGTTGACATCCCGCGCGAAAAGCGCGTGGAAGTCGCCCTCACCTACGTGTTCGGCATCGGCCGCACGCTCTCCCAGCTGACGCTGGCCGAGACCGGCATCGACCCGAACACCCGCGTCCGTGACCTGACCGAAGAGCAGCTGGTCGCGATTCGTGAGTACGTCGACAACAACATCAAGACCGAGGGTGACCTCCGTCGCGAGATCCAGGCCGACATCCGCCGCAAGGTCGAGATCGGCTGCTACCAGGGTCTGCGTCACCGCCGCGGCCTGCCCGTCCGCGGTCAGCGCACCAGCACCAACGCCCGCACCCGCAAGGGCCCGCGTCGCGCCATCGCCGGCAAGAAGAAGCCGGGCAAGAAGTAGTCCTCAGCGGACAACGCTTCATCAGCGGTCTTCGCTGTAGGACCGACCACCTCCCCGTAGGAGTTACTAGATGCCCCCCAAGGGTCGTCAGGGCGCTGCCAAGAAGGTGCGCCGCAAGGAAAAGAAGAACGTCGCTCACGGCCACGCGCACATCAAGAGCACGTTCAACAACACGATCGTCTCCATCACGGACCCGTCCGGCAACGTGATCTCCTGGGCCTCCGCCGGCCACGTCGGCTTCAAGGGCTCCCGGAAGTCCACGCCGTTCGCCGCGCAGATGGCCGCCGAGTCGGCTGCCCGCCGCGCCCAGGAGCACGGCATGCGCAAGGTCGACGTGTTCGTGAAGGGCCCGGGTTCCGGTCGTGAGACCGCGATCCGCTCCCTGCAGGCCACGGGTCTCGAGGTCGGCTCCATCCAGGACGTCACCCCGACCCCGCACAACGGCTGCCGTCCGCCGAAGCGCCGCCGCGTCTGACGCGACGCCTTCGGGCCTGAGGTCTCCGGGCGGTACGGCTCCGTGAAAGGGCCGTACCGCCCGTACCCTTGCAGTACCAGCAGGGCGTCAAATAGCGGGCGCCCGCGACTGAAGGATCCACACCATGCTGATCGCTCAGCGACCCTCGTTGACCGAAGAGGTCGTCGACGAGTTCCGCTCCCGGTTCGTGATCGAGCCGCTGGAGCCGGGCTTCGGCTACACCCTCGGCAACTCCCTGCGCCGCACCCTCCTGTCGTCGATCCCCGGCGCTGCCGTCACCAGCATCCGTATCGACGGTGTCCTGCACGAGTTCACCACCGTGCCGGGCGTCAAGGAGGACGTCACCGACCTGATCCTCAACATCAAGCAGCTGGTCGTCTCCTCGGAGCACGACGAGCCGGTCGTGATGTACCTGCGCAAGCAGGGCCCGGGTCTGGTCACCGCCGCCGACATCGCGCCCCCGGCCGGTGTCGAGGTGCACAACCCCGACCTGGTCCTCGCCACGCTCAACGGCAAGGGCAAGCTGGAGATGGAGCTGACGGTCGAGCGTGGCCGCGGTTACGTCTCGGCCGTGCAGAACAAGCAGGTGGGCCAGGAGATCGGCCGTATCCCGGTCGACTCCATCTACTCGCCGGTGCTCAAGGTCACCTACAAGGTCGAGGCGACCCGTGTCGAGCAGCGCACCGACTTCGACAAGCTGATCGTCGACGTCGAGACGAAGCAGGCCATGCGGCCGCGTGACGCGATGGCGTCGGCCGGCAAGACCCTGGTCGAGCTGTTCGGTCTCGCCCGCGAGCTGAACATCGACGCCGAGGGCATCGACATGGGCCCCTCGCCCACGGACGCCGCCCTCGCCGCCGACCTGGCGCTGCCGATCGAGGAGCTGGAGCTCACGGTCCGCTCCTACAACTGCCTCAAGCGTGAGGGCATCCACTCCGTGGGTGAGCTCGTCGCCCGCTCCGAGGCCGACCTCCTGGACATCCGCAACTTCGGTGCGAAGTCCATCGACGAGGTCAAGGCGAAGCTGGCCGGCATGGGCCTGGCCCTCAAGGACAGCCCGCCCGGATTCGACCCCACGGCCGCTGCCGACGCCTTCGGCGCCGACGACGACGCGGACGCGGGTTTCGTGGAGACCGAGCAGTACTGATCGGTCGTATGCCGGTGGGCATCCGCTCACCGGGTTCCTGACCCCGGTACCTGACACGGCCGGGGCAGACACACAGGAGAAGAACCATGCCGAAGCCCACCAAGGGTGCCCGTCTGGGCGGCAGTGCCGCGCACGAGAAGCTGCTCCTCGCGAACCTCGCGAAGTCGCTGTTCGAGCACGGCCGTATCACCACCACCGAGGCGAAGGCCCGCCGTCTGCGGCCGTACGCCGAGCGTCTGGTCACCAAGGCGAAGAAGGGCGACCTTCACAACCGCCGCCAGGTGCTCCAGGTCATCACGGACAAGAGCATCGTGCACACGCTCTTCACCGAGATCGGCCCGCGGTACGAGAACCGTCCGGGTGGCTACACCCGTATCACCAAGATCGGTAACCGTCGTGGCGACAACGCGCCCATGGCTGTCATCGAGCTGGTCGAGGCGCTGACGGTCGCGCAGCAGGCGACGGGCGAGGCCGAGGCCGCCACCAAGCGTTCCGCCAAGGACGCCGAGGTCAAGGCCGAGGAGACCAAGGTCGAGGAGACCGAGGTCGTCGAGGACGCCAAGTCCGACGAGACCGAGGAGTCGAAGGAGGCGTAAGGCCGTCCTTCGGCTGCCGGTCCGTTGCGGCTGGTCGCGCAGTTCCCCGCGCCCCTCTGGGGCGCACTGGTGGGCCCGTTCCTTTCGGGGGGCGGGCCCGCTGCTGTGTTCCTGAGAGGATTCTTCCGTGAGTGACGAAGTTCAGCCCGGCCATGTCCGTGTCCGCCTCGACCTGTCCTACGACGGGACCCAGTTCCACGGGTGGGCCAAGCAGGCCGGCGGGAAGCGGACCGTGCAGGGGGAGATCGAGGACGCGCTGCGGACCGTGACTCGTTCGGGGGAGACGACCTACGAGCTGACCGTCGCCGGGCGCACCGATGCCGGGGTGCACGCCCGCGGCCAGGTGGCGCACGTCGATCTGCCCGGAGAACTGTGGGCGGAGCAGCGGGAGAAGCTGCTCAAGCGGCTGGCCGGACGTCTGTCCAAGGACGTACGGGTGTGGTCGCTCACGGAGGCGCCCAGCGGTTTCAACGCCCGGTTCTCCGCGGTCTGGCGCCGGTACGCGTACCGGGTCACCGACCACCCGGGCGGAGTGGACCCGCTGCTGCGCAACCACGTCCTGTGGCACGACTGGCCGCTGGACGTCGACGCCATGAACGAGGCGGCCGGCCGGCTGCTGGGGGAGCACGACTTCGCCGCCTACTGCAAGCGCAGGGAGGGGGCCACCACCATCCGGACGCTCCAGGAGCTGAGCCTTCGGCGGGACAGCGAGGGGATCATCACGGCCACCGTGCGGGCCGACGCCTTCTGCCACAACATGGTGCGGTCGCTGATCGGAGCGCTGCTCTTCGTGGGGGACGGCCACCGCGGGCCGGAGTGGCCGGGGAAGGTACTGGCCGCGGGGGTCAGGGACTCGGCCGTCCACGTCGTACGACCGCACGGGCTGACCCTGGAGGAGGTCGGCTATCCGGCGGACGAACTGCTGGCGGCGCGGAACAAGGAAGCGCGGAACCGGCGATTCCTGCCCGGAACCGCCGGTTGTGAAACATGTTAAATGCGTGCGTCCTTCAAGGAAATATTGGATGACAAGCAGACCTTTCGGACGTAAGGCTCCACAAACCCCTTACGTCGTTCACACTCCTTAGATATATTCACGAATCTGACCCCTTTGTTCGAAGGGGTTTTTTGGGGTGGGGATGTATCGGGCCGGAGGCCCGGAGGGTGGGAATGTCATCCATTGACTCTGCCCGCATGTCCGAAGCGGTCGGTGCCGGGGGGCGCCGGTCCGCTCGGCACGGAGGAAGGCGCGGCGCCGACCAGGCGTCGATGGGGCTGTTGCCCGCGCCGCCCTCGCATGCGGAGAAGTATGCGTACGTCAAACGGCGGCTGTGGGTGCTGACGATCGCCTCGATCGTCAGCTTCGGATGCCTGACGGTCAGTCAGGTGTCGCTGGCGAAGGCCAGTCCGCTGATGTGGATCTTCGCGCCACCGCTGTTCTTCACGGTCGTCTACTACCTGATCTCGCTGCGGGTGAACGGCTTCACCCGGGGCTTCGACTTCGTGTACCACCAGAAACTGGTGCGCGAGTGGCGGCCCGCGGACTACCCCAGCGTCGACGTCTTCCTGCCGGTGTGCGGGGAGCCGATCGAGGTGCTGCACAACACCTGGACCCATGTGCGGCAGCTGGCCGACCGGTACCCCGGGGTGTGCGTACCCTTCGTCCTCGACGACGGCGCGAGCCCCGAACTGGCGGCCATGGCCCGGGACTTCGGCTTCCGCTACGGCACCCGGGAGAACCGTGGCTGGTTCAAGAAGGCGGGCAACCTGCACTTCGGGTTCGGGCAGTCGGACGGCAAGTACGTCCTCATCCTGGACGCCGACTTCACCCCGCGCTCCGACCTCCTGGAGGAGCTGCTGCCGTACCTGGAGGCGGACGACCGCATCGGGATCGTGCAGTCCCCGCAGTACTTCCGGGTCCTCGACTCGCAGAACTGGATCGAGCGCGGGGCCGGGGCGGTGCAGGAGCTGTTCTACCGGTCCGTGCAGGTGTCACGGCAGAACAGCGACGGGGCCATCTGCGTCGGCTCGTGCGCGATCTACCGGCGGGCGGCGCTGGACACCAACGGCGGTACGACGCTGATCGAGCACTCCGAGGACGTGCACACCGGGTTCGACCTGCGCGGGCTCGGCTGGGACCTCAAGTACGTGCCGGTCGCGCTCTCCACGGGCGTGTGCCCGGACGCGGCCGGCGCCTTCTTCAACCAGCAGTACCGCTGGTGCTCGGGCTCCATGTCACTGCTTGCGAGCAAGAAGTTCTGGGACGCGAAGATACGTTTCTCCAGCCGTCTCTGCTATCTGTCCGGCTTCTTCTACTACATCCACACGGCGCTGTTCACCTTCATCGCGCCCCTCGTGCCCATCATGCTGCTGGTGGCCAGCCCCGAGATGCTTCAGGTCCGGCATCTGGTCTGGGTGCTGCCCAGCATCGTCTACACGACTCTGATCTTCCCGATGTGGCACCGGTCGCCGTACCGGCTGGAGGCCTGGTCGGCCCGCATGATGTACGGCTGGGCACATGTCTTCGCGATCTGGGACATCCTGCGCAAGCAGCGGATGGGCTGGCAGCCGACCGGTTCCAAGAACGCGAAGAAGAACAAGACCCGCCGGTTCTGGCTGGGCCTGTGGATCTGGAGCGGCGGCACCGCCGTGGTCTGGGTCGGCGCCGCCGTGTACCGGCTGTTCACCGGCTACCCGCCGGACTTCGCCCTCGTCCTGTCTTCCGGGCTGTTCTACGCGCTCGTCGTCGCGCGTGCGCTGATCCAGCCGAAGGAGCACCATATGGCCGGTGAGCCCGCGTGATCCGCAAGACCCTCCTCCCGCTGTGTGTGGCGTTGATGTCCCTGGCGGGTGCCGCCGGCTGCGGTGTGCTCGGCGGCAGCGACGACCCCGCCGCCCAGGCCGCCCGCGAACCCGCCGGCAGCTCCTCCGCGGGGGCCGCCGGCGCCCGCCCGCGCTATGACGTGACACCCCTGCTGCACCCGCGGAAGGAGTACTTCGGGGTCGCCCTGAACGGCGCGCCCAGCTCCGTCGAGCCGGTCGACGCCTTCGCGAAGACCGTCGGCAAGAAACCGAACCTGGTCGGCTCCTATTCGTCGTGGGGCGACGGCTTCAACGCGAAGGGTGCCCAGAACGTCTTCGGCGACGGCGCTCTGCTGTACGTGTCGTGGGAGCCGTACAAGCCCGGCCTCGACAAGATCGCCGACGGTTCGCAGGACGCGTACATCAAGAAGTACGCGGCCAGTGTCCGCGAGACGAACGTGCCCGTCGCGATCAGTTTCGGCCACGAGATGAACGGCCACTGGTACCCGTGGGGCACCAAGGACACCACGCCCGAGACCTTCGTGAAGGCGTGGCGGCACGTCCACGACGTCTTCCAGGACGTGGGCGCCACCAACGTGATCTGGGTGTGGAGTCCGAACGTGGTCAACCCGGTGCCGTCGGTGAAGCTGAAGCCGTACTGGCCCGGCGACGCCTACGTCGACTGGGTCGGCATCGTCGGCTACTGGACGGCGACCGGCGCCCACACCTTCGACACGCTGTACGGCCCGACCCGGCGCCAGGTCTCCGAGTTCACCGACAAGCCCGTGCTGATCAGTGAGACCTCCTCGGAGCCCGGGGAGCGGCGGCGGGCCGACGTACGTGCGCTGCTCGGGGGCGTCGAGGCGGACGACGACGTCATCGGCTTCCTGTGGTTCAACATCCCCAAACGGGCCGACTGGCGCATCCAGAGCAGCCCGCTGGCCCTCGCCGAGTTCAAGCGGCTGATCGCTGACGACGCGTTCGGATTCGAGGTTCCCCGGTCATGACCACGCGGCAACAGGATCCCTCCGGCGCCGGCCGGGCGGGTCCGGGCGGACAGGACTGGCAGCAGCAGTATCCGCCGTACTACGGCGAACAGCATCAAGGACAGGTGCCGCAGCAGGCCTACGGCGGTCAGAACCCCGGAAGCCAGGCCTACGGTGGTCCCGGTTACGGGGGTCAGCAGCAGGACGTGCACGGCGGGCGGCAGCCGTACGCGCGGCCGCCCTACCCGGAGGAGGACTCCGGGGCCGAGTACGCCGAGTACTACGTCCCGCACTACACGGTCCTCGAGTCCGAGCCGGAACCCGGCCCCGAGCCCGATCCGGGATATGTGCTGCCCGAGGTCCCGGTGTCGGCGTGGTCGGTCGACAACAGCCGGTCGGCCTGGATCAGCCGGGGTGTCCTGGTACTGATCCTGCTGGTGCAGGTGGGGCTGTCGTACCGGCTGGACGGCAGCGCCTTCGCCCAGGAGGCGAAGTTCCTCACGGCCGACGGCCGGCTGTCGGGTCCGATCGCCGGGCTGGGCCTCGCCGGGGCCCGGACGCTGAGCCTGGCCTGGGCGCTCGGCGCGACGGCGTTGCTGTTCGGCGCGACCCGGCTGCTGTTCAACGTGCGGGCCGGGCTCGCGGCCGCCGCCGTGTACTCCGTCCTGGAGTCGACCGCCTTCACCGGCCGGTACGCCTCCCTGCACTCCCTGTCGCTGTTCCTGCTCGCCGCGGCCCTGTGGCTGCTGGCCAGGACCCGCCAGTCGAACCCCGCAGCGGTGCTGGTGGCGGTGCCCTTCGCGGCGCTGGCCCCGTTCGCCGCGTACTCGGCGGCGCTGTACCTGCCGACGCTGACCCTGCTCGCCGTGCTGACCGCCTACCGCTTCCGGGGGGCCGGCGCCTTCGCCCGGGGCGGGCTCTTCGCGGCGGCCACCGGTGCCCTGTGCTTCCTGGGCGTCCAGGTGGCCGGCATGCCGAGCGGCTGGAACGCCCACGCCACCGAAAGCGGGCGGCACCTGCTGGAGGAGAGCGCCAAGTGGGGCGGGGTGGTGCTGTTCGTCGCGGTCATCGGGGCCGTGGGCTTCGCCCGCCGTGCCCGGATGGGTGAGATGCCCTGGGCGGAGGGCTCCGCGCCCGGCGCGGTCCGGCGTTCCGCACTGGGCCTGACGATGTGTGCCACCGCCCTGCTCGCCCCGCTCTACCAGGCCTGGCTGGGCAACGGCAGTTCGCTGCACATCCACATCGGCTTCGGTCTGCTCTTCGCGGTGCCGATGGCGGGCCTGGGCATCTCCCGGATGATGGGGGCCCACTTCCGGTATCCGCAGATCGGCATCATGGTCTACGTCGCCGCGCTGGTCATCGGCATGGCGCAGACCCGCGACCTGTACCGGCCGCCGGACTCGGCGGCCATGATCGGCGCCCTGCGCGGGGTCGTGAACGACAAGGGCAGCTATCTGTCCGACGATCCGGAGATCTCCGCGTACTACCTGCACGCCCGCACCGACCCGGGGCAGTGGCACCAGGCGGGGCGGGGGACCGCCCTGGCCGCCGAGGTGAAGAAGGGCTACGACGCCATCGCGCTGCGGACCGCCTCCGTGCCCGCCGTGCTGCGCGGCAACGACGACTACCGGCTCGTGGCAGTGGTTCCGTCCGCCGGCGGGGACCACGGGCAGCAGCCCTACCGGATCTGGGTGAAGCGATGACGGCGTACACACCACCGGTTGACGAGAGGGCCGTCCCGGAATCCGCGGAGGGCACCCGGACCGGGCGCCGCCGGTCCGCCGACGCCGCCGGGCGGGGCTCCGCGTGGCTGGTCCTCCTGCTGCCCTCGCTGGTCGCCGCCGCCTGTGTGCTCCCGGGCCTCGGGGGGCGCCAGCTGTGGCGGGACGAGCACGCCACCTGGTGGGCGTCCACGCTGTCCTGGCACGACCTCGGGCGGCTGATCGACCACATCGACGTGGTCTTCACGCCGTACTACGCGGCCATGCACCTGTGGATCGCCGTCGCCGGGGACTCACCGGCGATGCTGCGGCTGCCGGGGGCCCTCGCCATGGCGGTCTCGGCCGGGCTGGTCGGGCTGCTGGGGCGCCGGATGTTCGCGGTGCGCACCGGGCTGCTGGCGGGGCTGCTGTTCGCGGTGGTCCCGGCGATCACCCGGTACGGGCAGGAGGCCCGGCCCTACGCGTTCGCGACCATGTTCGCGCTGCTGGCCACGCTGCTGCTGCTGCGCGCGCTGGACAAGCCGAGCCTGCTGGGCTGGACGCTGTACGGCCTCGCGATCGCGGGCACCGGTTTCAGCCACCTGGTGGCGATGTCGGTGCTCGCCGGGCACCTGTGGCTGGTCTGGCTGGCCCGGCGGCGGGGCGACCGCATCGCGCACTACGCCTTCACGGCCGCCGCCCTGCTGGGTCTGTCCATCACGTTCCCGATGGTGGCGCAGGGCACCGGGCAGAGCGGCCAGATCGCCTGGAACGTCACCACGGCCGACGATCTGATCCAGTTCCCCGGCACCCTGTTCGGGTCGTGGGTCACCGGCGGGACGGTGATGGCCCTCGGCGTGCTCGGTCTGCTGGCGGCCGGGCGGTACTCGGTGCTGCTCGCCGCCTGGGCCGTGCTGCCACCGGTCCTCACCTTCGTCACCGCCAACCAGCTGCACCTCTTCCTGCCGCGGTATCTGCTGTTCACCATCCCGGCCTGGACGCTGCTGGCCGCCGCCGCGCTCACCCGTCTCACCGGGCGGCTCGACCCGCAGGCCCGCCGGGGCACCGGGATCAAGGTGCTGAGCGGGGTGCTGGTCACGGCCGCGGCGGCCGGGTACGTGCTCGCGGCGTGGCCCGCCATCGGCGACGCCAAGAAGGACCTGGCCGCCGAGCCGGACTACCGGGGCGCGGCGAACACGATCGTGGCCGGCGAGCGGTCCGGCGACGGCATGGTCTTCAACGGGGTGCTGTCGGAGCGCAGGGCCATGGCGTACGAGCTGCGGGACCGCCAGGCCCCGAAGGACGTGCTCATGGAGTGGACTCCGCAGCAGAACGGCTCGTACGGCGCGACCGAGTGCGACCGCCCGGCCCGCTGCCTGAAGGGCGTCGACCGGTTGTGGCTGGTCTCCACCGTCGCGGACGGACGTCCCCCGCTCACCGGCAAGGACGCGAAGACGGCCGCGGTGCTCGGCAAGGAGTTCAAGGCCACGCGCACGGTCCGGCTGAACCATGTCGTCGTCCAGGTCCTGGAACGCAAGTAGCCGCTCGCCCGGAGGAAGGAAGGAGGCCGCCGGATGCGGCTCACCGTCATAGGCACCGGCTACCTGGGTGCCACCCACGCCGCCTGCATGGCGGAGCTCGGGCACGAGGTTCTCGGTGTCGACGTGGACCCGGACAAGGTCGCCGCACTGCGGGCGGGCCGGGTGCCGTTCCACGAGCCGGGGCTGTCCGGGCTGATCGCCAGGCACACCGCGAGCGGGCGGCTGCGGTTCACCACCGACCACGCGGCGGCCGGGGCCTTCGGCGAGGTGCACTTCGTGTGCGTCGGCACCCCGCAGCGGCCCGGCTCCGAGGGCGCCGACCTGACCCATGTCGACGCGGCCTTCGCGGCGATCGCCGGGCACGCGGCGCCCGGGGCGCTGATCGCCGGCAAGTCGACCGTGCCGGTCGGGACGGCCGGGCGGCTGGCCGCGTCCTTCGACGCCGAGATCGCCTGGAACCCGGAGTTCCTGCGGGAGGGGTTCGCCGTCGAGGACACCCTGCGGCCCGACCGGCTGGTGTTCGGGGTCCGGTCGGAGCGTGCTGAATCGATTCTGCGGGCGGTGTACGAGCCCGTCCTGGCTCTCGGCACCCCGCTGGTCGTCGCCGACTTCCCGACCGCCGAGCTGGTCAAGACGGCCGCCAACGCCTTCCTCGCCACCAAGATCTCTTTCATCAACGCGATGGCCGAGGTCTGTGAGGCGGCCGGCGGCGACGTCGGGGTCCTCGCCGAGGCGATCGGGCACGACGAGCGGATCGGCCGGAAGTTCCTGCGCGCGGGCGTCGGTTTCGGCGGCGGCTGCCTGCCCAAGGACATCCGCGCCTTCGCGCACCGCGCCGACGAACTCGGCGTCTCGCTCGCCTTCCTGCGCGAGGTGGACGCGATCAACATGCGCCGCCGTGACAAGGTTGTCGGACTGGCCCGGGAGCTGTGCGGGGGCACGGTGCTCGGGGCCCGCATCGCGGTGCTGGGCGCGGCCTTCAAGCCGGACTCGGACGACATCCGGGACTCGCCCGCGCTCAACGTGGCGGCCCGGCTGCGCCTGGAGGGCGCGGACGTCACGGTCTACGACCCCGAGGCGCTGGACAACGCCCGCAAGGCGTTCCCGCTCCTCGGCTACGCACTGTCGGCCGAGGAGGCGCTGCGCGGCGCCGGCCTCGTGCTGCATCTGACGGAGTGGCCGCAGTTCCGGGAGATCGACCCGGAGCACGCCGCCACGCTGGTCGCCCGGCCACTGGTCGTGGACGGGCGGGGGGTGCTCGACGCGGACCGCTGGACCGCGGCGGGCTGGCATTTCCGGGCGCTGGGCAGACCCGCGCCGGCTGCGGAGAGGCCCACCGCGGGCCTCCCGGGGGAGGGAAAGAGAACACCATGACGGAGCTCGACAGACACCACGGCACACCGGTCACCGTGGTGATGCCGACCTACAACGAGGCGGCGAACCTGCCCCGGATGGCGGAGCTGGTCCTCGGCCTGCCGGTCGACGGGCTGCATCTGAAGATCGTCGACGACTCCAGCCCGGACGGCACCGGGCGGATCGCCGAGGAGCTCGCCGAGAAGTACAACGCCGACCGGCCCGCCGGGCGGCCGCGCATGAGCGTGCTGCACCGGACCGAGAAGGACGGCCTCGGCCGCGCCTACGTCGCGGGCATGACCGCGGCGCTGGCGGAGGGCGCCGCCTACGTCGTCCAGATGGACGCCGACGGCAGCCACCCCGCCGAGGCCATCGTGCGGATGATCGACGCGGCCGTGACCGAGGGGGCGGGCCTGGTCGTGGGCAGCCGGTACGTGGCCGGCGGCTCGCTGGACGAGGAGTGGGGCAGACACCGGGTACTGCTCTCCCGGTTCGCCAACCGGTACGCCCGTACCGTGCTCGGCACCGAGATCCGGGACATCACGGCCGGGTTCAACCTGTGGTCGGCGGACACCCTGCGCGACGTGGACCTGCGGACGCTGGACAGCGCGGGCTACAGCTTCCAGGTCGAGCTGAAGTTCAAGGCGGTCCGGTCCGGGCACCGCGCCGTGGAGATCCCGATCCGCTTCGAGGAGCGCACCGAGGGCGAGTCCAAGATGAACCTCGCCACCCAGATCGAGTCCGCGGTGATGCCGCTGCGGCTGCGGCTGCGCCACCGGCAGAGCCGAACGGGACGGTGAGCGGGCGGCACGCGGTCCCCTCGCGGTGGGGGAGCCTGTACCGCGAGGTGGCGAAGTTCGGTCTGGTGGGGCTCACCGGATTCGTGGTGAACCTGGCGGTCTTCAACCTGATCAGGGCCGCCGTCCACTGGCAGCCGGTGCGCGCGAGCGTGATCGCGACAGCCTGTGCCGTACTGGGCAACTACGTGGGCCTGCGCTACTTCGCCTACCGGGACCAGGACCGGGACGACGGCGGCGGCCGGAAGGAGCTGGGCCTGTTCCTCTTCTTCAGCGCGGTCGGCCTGGTCATCGAGAACGGGGTGCTCTACGCGACCACCTACGGGCTCGGCTGGCAGAGCACGCTCTCCTACAACGTCAGCAAGTTCCTCGGCATCGGCATCGCCACACTGTTCCGTTTCTGGTCCTACCGCACCTGGGTCTTCAGGACCGCCGAGGCCACCCCGCCGCGCACGGTAGCGCGCGGCGGGCCCCAGGAGTCCGTGCTCCAGGCCACCTGGGAGCGGACCTGACCGGACGGCGTGTCCGAGATCACTGGCCGGCGTCGGCCGCGGCGGAGGCCTGGGCCTCGCCGCGCCTGCGGATCTGCCGGAAGGTGAACTCGGCCAGGTCGTCGCCGGTCTGGAAGACCTTGGTGTCCTTGGTGGTGACGTCCTTGCCGCTGAGGAATCCGGCGGTGGTGAAGTAGGCGTACCGGCCGTAGGAGTTCGTCGTCGTACGGCAGACGCCCGAGGCGCAGAAGGTCTTGGCGCCGGAGCCGGCCAGCGCGGTGACGAAGCCCTTCTTGTCGGCCTCGGTCTTGGCCTTGGCCGCCTGCGCCTCGGTGTCGAAGACCGCCACGCCGACCGTGACCGCGACGCCGTCCTTGAAGTAGGTGACGCGCAGCAGCTGAGTGCAGTCGTTCTTGGTGAGGACGTTCGGGAGGGTGCCCTTGGCGGCCGTGCCGCACTTCTTGGTCTCGGCCGTGGCTCCCTTCTTGTAGACCGTCTCGCCCATGGTCAGCTGGGTGCCCGGGAAGAGGGTCTCGGCGCTGAGCGGCGCCGTGTCCTTCTTCGCACTGGATATGAAGTCCTCGGGATCCAGCGGCGGCGGCGCACTGGTCGGCGCGAAGGACGGCGCGGAGGCCGCCGACTCGCTCGGCAGCGAGGCGGTCGCGGGCAGGTTGCTGGGCGTGCCGGAGGCCTTGTTGTCGCCGTTGGCGGACACCACGGCCATGGCGACGGCGGTGCCGATCGCCAGCGTGGCGACCACGCCGCCGCCGATGAACAGCACTCTGCGCCGTTTGTTGCGCGTCTCCGAGGCCTCGGCGAGCGCGGCCCAGTCCGGAGTCTGGTCGGCGCCGCCGCTCCAGGGCTGCTGTGACTGCGGTTTCCAGGGATCCCACTGGGACTGGGGTCCCCCCTGCCCATAGCTCATGGGGCGCATCTTAGACGGGGGTCGAGGGGTGCCGGTGCGACAGTACGAAGGGTGATAGTGGACCTTTGGTGCACGGTGGAGCATCCCGGTGCCGCCACGCGGCGCCGATGTGTGCGCGAGCTCGTTTTGACCCGTCCGGGGGCGCCCCGGTACGCTGACTCTTCGTTGTGTATTGGCTTGCTCATTCTCACGGGACGGGCCCTTACACCGGTCCACCGGGCCGATGACCAGCAATCCCACGTACGCGGTATGCGTCGCCGCAGTGGCTCAGGCTGTCGTGATCGTTTCGGTGACCTGTTCAGGACCATTCACTCGAAGCGAAGGCTACGAACCGTGCGTACGTACAGCCCCAAGCCCGGCGATGTGACGCGCCAGTGGCACGTCATCGACGCTCAGGACATCGTCCTGGGTCGTCTCGCCACCACCGCCGCGTCCCTTCTGCGGGGCAAGCACAAGCCGATCTACGCTCCTCACGTCGACACCGGTGACTTCGTCATCATCGTCAACGCCGACAAGGTGCACCTGTCCGGCAACAAGCGGACCCAGAAGATGGCGTACCGCCACTCCGGCTACCCGGGTGGTCTGCGCTCCGTCCGCTACGACGAGCTGCTGGACAAGAACCCCGAGAAGGCCATCGAGAAGGCCGTCAAGGGCATGCTCCCCAAGAACACCCTGGGCCGTCAGATGCTCTCCAAGCTGAAGGTCTACCGAGGCGAGAACCACCCGCACGCTGCGCAGCAGCCGGTTCCGTTCGAGATCACCCAGGTCGCGCAGTAAGTCCGGCCACCCCCTAAGACTGAAGAGAATCTGAGGAGCATCGTGGCCGAGACCACTGCCGAGCAGCCGCTCGAAGAGATCGACATCGACAGCTACACCACGGAGACGGACGTCCCCGTCGAGGGCGAGTACACCTCCGAGTCCCTCGCCTCCCGCTTCGGCGACCCGCAGCCGGCCGCCGGCCTGGGCCGTCGCAAGAACGCCATCGCCCGCGTCCGGATCGTCCCGGGCACCGGCAAGTGGAAGATCAACGGTCGCACCCTTGAGGACTACTTCCCCAACAAGGTGCACCAGCAGGAAGTCAACGAGCCCTTCAAGGTGCTGGAGCTCGAGGGCCGCTACGACGTCGTCGCCCGCATCGCCGGTGGCGGTGTCTCCGGTCAGGCCGGTGCGCTCCGTCTCGGTGTCGCCCGCGCGCTGAACGAGGCCGACGTCGACAACAACCGCGGCCCGCTCAAGAAGGCCGGCTTCCTCAAGCGCGACGACCGTGCGGTCGAGCGCAAGAAGGCCGGTCTCAAGAAGGCCCGCAAGGCTCCGCAGTACAGCAAGCGTTAATCGCTCGCTGCCTGCCCGTACGCACGTCCGAGCCGGACCCTGGGGATCCGGGTTCTGGCTCGACGCGTACTCCGAACGCCCCGGCGGCACGCCACATGTGCCACCGGGGCGTTCGTTTATCCCGGTCAAGGGCGTATAACGACACAAGACGCTCAAAGGCTGGTGTGATCGCATGACTAAGCGCCTGCCATCATTTCCTGGCAGCAAGGACGCTTCTTCAGGAGGACAAGTGGGACGACTCTTCGGCACGGACGGCGTGCGCGGCGTCGCCAACGCGGACCTGACCGCCGAGATGGCGCTCGGGCTGTCGGTCGCGGCGGCGCACGTGCTGGCCGAGGCGGGCACCTTCGAGGGCCACCGGCCGAAGGCGGTCGTCGGACGGGACCCGCGCGCGTCCGGGGAGTTCCTGGAGGCCGCCGTGGTCGCGGGCCTGGCCAGCGCCGGTGTGGACGTGCTGAAGGTGGGTGTCCTCCCGACGCCCGCCGTGGCCCACCTGACCGGCGCACTCGGCGCGGACCTCGGTGTCATGCTCTCCGCCAGCCACAACGCCATGCCCGACAACGGCATCAAGTTCTTCGCCCGGGGCGGCCACAAGCTCGCCGACGAGCTGGAGGACCGGATCGAGGCGGTCTACGAGTCCCACCGGCACGGCGAGCCCTGGGAGCGGCCCACCGGCTCGGGCGTCGGCCGGGTGCGGTCCTACGACGAGGGCTCCGAGCAGTACGTCGCCCATCTGCTGTCGGTCCTGCCGAACCGGCTCGACGGGCTCAGGATCGTCCTGGACGAGGCGCACGGCGCGGCCGCGGGGGTCTCGCCGGAGGCGTTCCGCCGGGCCGGCGCGGAGATCGTCACGATCGGCGCGGAGCCGGACGGGCTCAACATCAACGACGGTTGCGGCTCCACCCACCTCGGCAAGCTGAAGGCCGCGGTGCTCGAACACGGGGCGGCGTTCGGTGTCGCCCACGACGGCGACGCGGACCGGTGCCTGGCCGTCGACCACACCGGCGAGGAGGTCGACGGCGACCAGATCCTGGCGGTGCTGGCGCTGGCCATGCGGGAGCGGGGCGCGCTGCGCGCCGACACCGTCGTCGCCACCGTCATGTCCAACCTCGGCTTCAAGCTGGCGCTTGAGCGGGAGGGGGTGCACCTCGTGCAGACCGCGGTCGGCGACCGGTACGTCCTGGAGGAGATGAAGGAGCACGGGTACGCCCTCGGCGGCGAGCAGTCCGGGCACGTCATCATCCTCGACCACGCGACGACCGGCGACGGCACGCTGACCGGACTGCTGCTGGCGGCCCGGGTCGCGCAGACCGGGCGGTCGCTGCGGGAGCTGGCAGGCGTGATGGAGCGGCTGCCGCAGGTGCTGATCAACGTGCCCGACGTCGACAAGTCCCGGGTGAAGACCTCCGGGGACCTGGCCGCGGCGGTCGCGGAGGCGGAGCGGGAGCTGGGGGAGACCGGGCGCGTGCTGCTTCGCCCCTCGGGGACCGAGCCGCTGGTACGGGTGATGGTGGAGGCCGCGGACATCGAGCAGGCGCGGTCGGTGGCGGGACGGTTGGCCGACGCCGTGAAGTCCGCGCTGGGTTAGGTTCTTCCACCGGGTCCGGGCGGCGGGGGACGCCCGTCGCGGACCGCGGGTTCGCCGTCGCCGGTCGCGCGCAGGCCGCGAAGCCGCACCTGTCACGGCGCGGCGCCCCTAAGCCGGTGGGCGTTCGCGTTTCCAGAGCAGCTTCTGGGCGACCAGCGTCGACGTTCCGGCCAGCGCGATGCCCAGCAGGTTCAGCAGCAGTTGCTCCGTCGAACCCCAGGCCTGGCGGTACTCGGTGAAGGCGAAGGCCACCGCCGCGTTCGCGGCCGCCGGGACCGTCGTCACCGAGATCGCCACGCCCACCAGAGCGCCCGACTTCGCCGAGGTCAGGGAGAGTATCCCGGCGATGCCGGCCAGTACCGCCACGACGAAGGAGAACGCGTCGGGGCGGTAGATGAAGTTGGTGTTCGGGCGCTCCGCCTCCAGCTGCACCTTCGTGAACAGGCCGAGGCCGTCCATGAGGTAGGTGAAGCCGACCGTCACCAGTATCGCCACCGCGAAGCCGGCGAGCAGCGCGGTGAGGGAGCGCACCGCCAGGCGGGGGCGGCGCCGGACCAGCGCCGTGCAGATGCCGGCCAGCGGGCCGAACTCGGGGCCCACCGCCATCGCGCCCACGATCAGGATCGCGTTGTCCAGGACGACACCGCAGGCCGCGATCATCGTCGCCAGGGTGATGAAGGCGATGTAGGTGACCGACAGGGTCGACTCCTCGTGGGTCGCCTCCGTCAGTCCCTCCCACAGCACGGCGTCCGCACCCTCGCCCGGCGCCTCCGCCTCGGCCTCGTCCGCCCGGTCCGACAGGCTCAGGTCGATGCCCTCGACGGATATCGAGCCCGTACGGTCGAGGTCCAACACCTTGAGCGCGCGGATCAGTTCGTCGCCCGCCTCACGGGCGACGTCGCACATCACGACGTCCCCGGCGGGGTCGCGGGCGGCACCCGGCAGGACCACGAGGTGGGCGGTGCCGACCGTTTTCTCGATCAGCCGGACCACGTCGTCCGTGCGGTCCGCGGGGGTGATCAGGCGCAGATGCAGCATGAAGCCTTTCTAACAGGCCGGATCCCGTCAGAGCTTGCGGAGCCTCAGCCGCTGCACCTTGTGGTCCGGGCCCTTGCGGACGACCAGGGTGGCGCGGCCGCGGGTGGGGGCGATGTTCTCCACCAGGTTGGGCTTGTTGATGGTGCGCCACAGGCCGCGGGCGTAGTCGACCGCCTCCTCCTCGGAGACCTGGGTGTACTTCCTGAAGTACGAGTCCGGGTTCTGGAAGGCGGTCGCGCGCAGCTTGCGGAAGCGATTGAGGTACCAGGTCTCGATGTCCTCGACGCTCGCGTCGACGTACACGCTGAAGTCGAAGTAGTCGGCGAGGCCGACCCGGGTGCGGCCGTCCTTGCCGGGGAGGGCGGGCTGGAGGACGTTGAGCCCTTCGACGATCAGGATGTCCGGGCGGCGGACGGTGAGCTTGCGGTCGGGGACGATGTCGTAGATGAGGTGCGAGTAGACGGGGGCGGTGACCTCGTCCTTGCCGGCCTTGATGTCGGCGACGAAGCGGGTCAGGGCCCGGCGGTCGTACGACTCGGGGAAACCCTTGCGGGCCATCAGGCCGCGGGCCTCGAGCTCGTGGGTGGGGAGCAGGAAACCGTCCGTCGTCACCAGCTCGACGCGCGGATGCTCGGGCCAGCGCGAGAGCAGGGCCTGCAGGAGCCGGGCCACGGTCGACTTCCCGACGGCGACCGAGCCGGCCACGCCTATGACGAACGGGGTGCCGGACTGGGACCCCTGCTCACCGAGAAAGGTGTTCAGGGCGCCTCTGAGCCCGTCGGTGGCGCCGACGTACAGGTTGAGCAGGCGGGACAGCGGGAGGTAGATGTCCCGCACCTCGTCGAGGTCGATGACGTCGCCGAGGCCACGCAGCTTCTCGACCTCCTCGGCGGTGAGCGGCAGCGGAGTCTTGTCCCGCAGCGCGCTCCACTCGGAACGGGTGAGGTCGACGTAGGGAGTCGCCTCCGGCCTGTGCCGGTGGGCGCTCCGGGGCATCGGGGAGACCGGAGAGATCACGTTCCATTGTTAACGGAGTTTGAACGGGGTGGGGGGTGGGGTCGGTCACGTGCCTGCCGGGTGCGCAGCGCGACCCGGCCCGCGCGGCGGAGATCTGCGGGTCGTCCATCCTGGCGGTCACCCGCGATGGACCGATCTCGGCGTCGACGTGAGCGGGGGACACGTCACGCAGCGCGGTCAGGTCATTCGTCCGGTCGGGCTCGGGCAGCTCTGCGAGGAACAGGTGGCCCGACGCGGCGTCGGCCGCGAGATCACGCTCCGCCCGTCCGTCACATGACGGAGCCCGAAGTCGGCCGCCTCGTCGCAGAGGGCGGACGCGGCGAACCAGTTGTGAGCCGCTCCCGGCCCGCCGGCCGGGAGCGGCACGGGCTTCGTCATCGCTTCCTCCCGGGCGGTCGCGAACCGGTCGGACACGGGCCGTGGCAGGCGCCGGGCGACCGTGCCGGGCAGCCGATGCGCCGCGGGGAACGGCGGGATGATTTCCGATTTCGGGCATGCTGAGCCGTGTTCGAGCGGGGGGCGGCGCTTAGGCTGCCGCTCATGTGCGGAATCGTGGGATACGTGGGGGCGCAGTCGGCGCTCGATGTGGTGGTCGCCGGGCTGAAGCGGCTGGAGTACCGCGGGTACGACTCCGCGGGCGTCGCCGTGCTCGCCGACGGCGGACTGGCCTCGGCGAAGAAGGCCGGGAAGCTGGTCAACCTGGAGAAGGAACTGACGGAGCGACCGCTGCCGAGCGGGGCGACCGGGATCGGGCACACCCGCTGGGCCACGCACGGCGGACCGACGGACGCCAACGCGCATCCGCACCTCGACAACGCGGGCCGGGTCGCCGTCGTCCACAACGGGATCATCGAGAACTTCGCCGCGCTGCGCGGCGAGTTGGCGGAGCGCGGGCACGACCTGGCCTCCGAGACGGACACCGAGGTGGTCGCGCACCTGCTGGCGGAGGAGTTCTCCGGCACGACCGATCTCGCGGAGGCGATGCGGCTGGTGTGCCGGCGCCTGGAGGGCGCGTTCACGCTGGTCGCGGTGCACGCCGACGACCCGGACGTGGTGGTGGGCGCGCGCCGGAACTCCCCCCTGGTGGTGGGCGTCGGAGAGGGCGAGGCCTTCCTCGCCTCGGACGTCGCAGCGTTCATCGCCCACACCCGGTCGGCGATCGAGCTGGGCCAGGACCAGGTGGTGGAGCTGCGCCGGGACGGCGTGACGGTGACCGGCTTCGACGGCGCCCCGGCGGACGTCCGTTCGTACCACGTCGACTGGGACGCGTCGGCGGCGGAGAAGGGCGGTTACGACTACTTCATGCTCAAGGAGATCGCCGAGCAGCCCAAGGCGGTCGCCGACACCCTCCTGGGCCGCATCGACGCGATGGGGTCGCTGACCCTGGACGAGGTCCGGATCGGCGCCGCCGAGCTGCGCGAGGTGGACAAGGTCGTGATCGTCGCCTGCGGTACGGCCTTCCACGCCGGCCTGATCGCCAAGTACGCCATCGAGCACTGGACGCGCATCCCGTGCGAGGTGGAACTGGCCAGCGAGTTCCGGTACCGGGACCCGATCCTGGACTCCCGGAGCCTGGTCATCGCCATCTCGCAGTCCGGCGAGACCATGGACACCCTGATGGCGCTGCGGCACGCGCGGGAACAGGGCTCGAAGGTCCTCGCCATCTGCAACACCAACGGCTCGACGATCCCGCGCGAGTCCGACGCGGTGCTCTACACCCACGCCGGTCCCGAGGTCGCGGTCGCCTCGACCAAGGCGTTCCTCACCCAGCTGGTGGCCTGCTACCTGGTCGCCCTCTACCTGGGCCAGGTGCGGGGCACCAAGTGGGGCGACGAGGTGAGCGCCGTGATCCGGGACCTCTCGCACATCTCCGGCGAGGTCGAGCGGGTCCTGGAGACCATGGAGCCGGTACGGGCGCTCGCGCGCTCCCTCGCCGACAAGAAGACGGTGCTGTTCCTCGGGCGGCACGTCGGCTACCCGGTCGCCCTCGAAGGCGCCCTGAAGCTCAAGGAACTGGCGTACATGCACGCCGAGGGCTTCGCGGCGGGCGAGCTGAAGCACGGTCCGATCGCGCTGATCGAGGAGGACCTGCCGGTGGTGGTGGTCGTACCGTCGCCGCGCGGCCGGTCCGTCCTCTACGACAAGATCGTCTCCAACATCCAGGAGATCCGGGCCCGGGGCGCGCGCACGATCGTGATCGCGGAGGAGGGGGACGAGGCGGTGGTCCCCTACGCCGACCACCTGATCCGCATCCCGGCCACCCCCACCCTGCTCCAGCCCCTCGTCGCCACGGTCCCGCTCCAGGTCTTCGCCTGCGAACTCGCCACGGCCCGCGGCAACGAGGTCGACCAGCCCCGCAACCTGGCGAAGTCGGTGACGGTGGAGTGAGCGGGACGGCCGGACCGGCCTGCGGTGGGCGGGCGGATCGTAGGGTGCCCGGGTGAGCATCATCGGGGTAGGGATCGACGTCGCCGAGATCGACCGGTTCCGGGAGTCGCTGGAGCGGACTCCCGGGCTGGCCGCCCGGCTCTTCGTGGAGGGGGAGTTGCTGCTGCCGAGCGGGGAACGGCGCGGTATCGCCTCGCTCGCGGCCCGGTTCGCGGCCAAGGAGGCGCTGGCCAAGGCGCTGGGCGCGCCGCCGGGACTGCTCTGGACGGACGCGGAGGTGTACGTGGAGGACAACGGGCGGCCGCGGTTGCAGGTCAAGGGGAGCGTGGCCGCGTGCGCGGCGGAACTCGGGGTGCGGTCCTGGCACGTGTCGCTCAGCCATGACGCCGGGGTGGCGTCGGCGGTGGTGATCGCGGAGGGGTGACCCGGACGGGGCGGGCGGATGCGCGCCCCGGCGGTTCCGGGGGAGACTCGGGGCATGCGCACTGCTTACAGCGTGGAGACGGTACGGGCGGCCGAGCGGGAGTTGATGGCGCGGCTGCCGGAAGGGGCGCTGATGCAGCGGGCCGCCGCCGGGCTGGCCGCCGCCTGCGCCGACCTGCTCGGACGGGTGTACGGCAGCCGGGTGGTCCTGCTGGTCGGCAGCGGTGACAACGGCGGCGACGCGCTGTACGCCGGCGCGCGGCTGGCCGGGAGAGGGGCGGGGGTCGCGGCCGTGCTGCTCGCGCCGGAGCGCACCCACGCGGGTGGTCTCGCGGCGCTGCGCCGGGCCGGCGGCAGGACCGTACTGGCGGCAGACGCCGAGGAGTTGATCCTGCGGTGCGATCTCGTCGTGGACGGGATCGTGGGGATCGGCGGGACGGGCGGGCTGCGGCCCGAGGCGGCCGCGCTGGCCGCCGTGGTGGAACGGTCGCGGGCCGCCGTGGTCGCCGTGGACCTGCCCAGCGGGGTGGAGGCGGACAGCGGAGAGGTACGGGGAACGGCGGTACGGGCGGACCTGACCGTCACCTTCGGGACGCACAAGCCGGGGCTGCTGGTCGATCCGGCCCGGCAGTACGCGGGTTCGGTGCGGCTGGTCGACATCGGGCTCGAACTGCCCGCCGAGGCCGAGCTGGAGGCGTTGCAGGACGTGGACGTGGCGCGGCTGCTGCCGACGCCGGGAGCGGAGAGCGACAAGTACCGGCGGGGCGTGGTGGGAATCGTGGCCGGGTCGGCCCGCTATCCCGGGGCCGCGGTGCTCGCCGTCGCGGGGGCGCTGCGGGGCGGGGCCGGGGCCGTCCGGTACGTCGGGCCCGCCGGCGACGAGGTGCTGGCGCGCTTTCCCGAGACGCTGGTGTCGGACGGGGGGCCGCGCAAGGCCGGGCGGGTGCAGGCGTGGGTGGCGGGACCGGGGGTGGGCGACGACGCCGACGCCGTCGCCGAGGTGCTGGAGGCGGACGTTCCGGTGCTGGTCGACGCGGACGGGCTGCGGCTCGCCGACCGGGACACGGTGCGCGCTCGCAGGGCGCCCACGCTGATGACTCCGCACGCCGGGGAGGCGGCGGCGCTGCTGGGGGTGGGGCGGGAGGAGGTCGAGGCCGGCAGGCTCGCGGCGGTACGGGAACTGGCGGCGGCCTACCGGGCGACGGTGCTGCTGAAGGGGGCGACGACGCTGGTGGCGGCGCCGGGCGACGGGGTCGCGGCCGTCCGGGTGAACGCGACGGGGACGCCGTGGCTGGCCACCGCGGGGAGCGGGGACGTGCTGTCGGGACTGGCGGGGTCGTTGCTGGCGTCCGGTCTCGACGGGCGGGACGCGGGGAGCGTGGCGGCGTATCTGCACGGGCTCGCGGGGCGGTTCGCGGCGGAGGGGGCGCCGACGGTCGCGCACGCGGTGGCGGACGAGCTGGGAGCGGCGTGGAGGGGCGTGTTCCCGTCCGGGGGCGGTAGGCCGGTGGGCCGGTAGTGCGGTAGGCCGCGGCGTCGTGTTTCGGGTGCGGCCCGGTGGGGGCCGTTCGCGCAGTTCCCCGCGCCCCTGACGGTGCGCGTCCCGCTCCCTCCCTCGGGTGACCCGGCCGCGCGGCTCCCCCGGATTCACGGGCGTGCAGGGTTGTCTGATCACATGATTAATGGACGAATCGCGCGATGTCGGGTCCGTCATGCAAGTGGGGTCGCGGGGGTCCTGGTCGCCGCCGCGGTGGTGATCTGCCTCGGGGCCGGGAGCGTGGCCGCGGACACCGCGCACCAACCGCCCACCGCCGTGGCCGAGTCGGACCTGGTGCCCGGGGTCCCGCCCGGCCCCGGGCAGCCCTGGCAGGTCGACACCCCCGACCAGATGCTGGCGCCGAAGGTGTACCGGCCCAGCGCCGAGGAGGACGCCGTCGAGCCCAAGGCGGCGCCACCCGGGATCTACGACCTCGTGGAGTACGTGCCGCTCAGCGACGCCGTCGCCAAGGTGAGCTGCTCCAAGCTGACCGGGCCGTACCAGCGGCAGATCGAGCAGTGGCTGAAGCTGAAGGTGGACGGCAAGCAGTCCGCCTCCGACTGCAAGGAGATCCAGAAGTTCCAGAAGTCGCACAAGATCAAGCCGGCCACCGGGTTCGCGGGACCCGTGACCTGGTACCAGATGAACTTCCTCTCGGCGAAGAAGAACCCGAACGCCAGGAAGAACTGCCCCGTGAAGTCGTACCGGGTCGCCTGCGTCGATCTCAATCGGCAGGTCACCTGGGTGCAGAAGGCCGGCAAGGTGGTCTTCGGGCCGGTGCAGATGAGGAGCGGGCGGAAGGGGCACGCGACCCGCGCCGGGTCGCACACCGTCTACTGGCGGCACAAGAACCACTGGTCGACCCTGTACAACTCGCCCATGCCGTACGCCCAGTTCTTCGACGGCGGCCAGGCATTCCACGCCGTCTACGGTTCCCTCTACACCACCGTCGGCTCGTGGGGCTGCGTGAACCTCAAGCTCGGCGACGCCAAGAAGCTGTGGGGCGTGCTGAAGAAGGGCGACAAGGTGTACGTGTGGGGGCACCGGACGGGCACCTGACCCGGTGCCCGCCGGGTACCCGAGGAGGACCGGGGCCCGTACCAGGGCCTGTGCCGGAGGGCTGACAGAGGCCTCTGAGACACTGGGGGCGCGATGAGTGAGACAGCTACTGCACCGACCGCGCCCCTGCGCGCCCGCGCCGAGATCGATCTGGCCGCCCTGCGGGCCAACGTGCGGACCCTGCGCGCCCTCGCGCCGGGCGCGGCCCTGATGGCCGTGATGAAGTCCGACGCGTACGGCCACGGAGCCGTCCGGTGTGCCCGCGAGGCCGTCCGGGCCGGCGCCGGCTGGCTCGGCACGGCCACCCCCGAGGAGGCCCTGGCGCTGCGCGCGGACCCCGGGCTGCCCGCGGACGTGCGGATCATGTGCTGGCTGTGGACCCCCGGCGGGCCGTGGCGGGAGGCCATCGAGGCCGGCCTCGACGTGTCGGTGAGCGGGATGTGGGCGCTGCGCGAGGTCGTCGCGGCCGCCCGGGCCGCCGGCCGCCCCGCGCGCGTGCAGCTCAAGGCCGACACCGGGCTCGGGCGCAACGGCTGCCAGCCCCGGGACTGGCCCGGGCTGGTCGGCGAGGCGCTGCGCGCGGAGACGGCCGGGCTGGTCCGGATCACGGGGCTCTGGTCGCACTTCGCCTGCGCCGACGAGCCCGGCCACCCCTCCGTCGCCGCGCAGCTCGCCCTGTTCCGCGAGATGCTCGCCCACGCCGAGGAGCGGGGCGCGCGCCCCGAGGTGCGGCACATCGCCAACTCGCCGGCCACCCTCACCCTCCCCGACTCCCACTTCGACCTGGTCCGCACGGGCATCGCCGTCTACGGCATCTCACCGAGCCCCGAGATGGGCAGCGCGGCCGACTTCGGGCTGCGTCCGGTGATGACCCTCTCCGCCTCGCTCGCCCTGGTGAAGCACGTCCCGGGCGGCCACGGCGTGAGCTACGGCCACCGCTACCTCACCCCCGGGGAGACCACCCTCGGGCTGGTCCCCGTCGGCTACGCGGACGGCATCCCGCGCCACGCCTCCGGCACCGGACCGGTGCTGGTCGGCGGCAAGTGGCGCACGGTCGCCGGGCGCGTCGCCATGGACCAGTTCGTCGTCGACCTCGGCGGCGACGAGCCCCCGGTCGGCTCCGAGGCCGTGCTGTTCGGTCCGGGCGACCGGGGCGAGCCCACCGCCGAGGACTGGGCCCAGGCCGCGGGCACGATCGCCTACGAAATCGTCACCCGCATCGGAACCCGGGTTCCCCGCGTCTATGTGAACGGGGAACCGAGTGGGCAGGAACCAGGGGACGGGAACTGACCTCAGGGGTTCGGCGGCACCGGAACCCGGTTACACCTTTACCAGCAGCAACGGACGCAGCAGTCATCTCGTCGGTGTCACCCGTTTCACCTAACGAGCGAACTGCAGTACGGCGAAGAGGAGCAGTACGTGAGCGAGAGCAGTGCGGAGGCCGTAGCCGACGCCGCGGCGGCCGTCGCTTCCGCCACGGGGGCGGACGGGACCTGGCTCAAGGTCACCGGTATCGCCGGGGCCGCCATAGGGGTGCTCGCCGCCGGTGCGGCGGCGGGGGTCGCGGTGGAGCGGATGACCGTCGGCCGCGGGATGCGGCGCAGGGCCCGGCTGGCGCTGGACTCCGCGGGACCGTACGGCACCCTGCGCGGCACGCCCGGCAAGGCGACCTCCGACGACGGCACCGAGCTGTACTACGAGGTGGACGAGGTGGAGCCCGACCTCGGCCCGGCCGTCTCCCCGCGCCGCCGCAGGCTCTTCGGCCGCAAGGCCCCCGCCCCCGTCACCGTCGTCTTCAGCCACGGCTACTGCCTCAACCAGGACTCCTGGCACTTCCAGCGGGCGGCTCTGCGCGGAGTCGTCCGCACCGTGCACTGGGACCAGCGCAGCCACGGCCGCTCCGGGCGGGGCGTCGCCCAGCACGAGAGCGGTACCGCGCTCACCATCGACCAGCTCGGCCGGGACCTGAAGGCCGTCCTCGACGCGGCCGTCCCCGAGGGGCCGATCGTGCTGGTCGGGCACTCGATGGGCGGCATGACGGTGATGGCACTCGCCGCGCACTGCCCCGAACTGGTCCGCGACCGGGTCGTCGCCACCGCGTTCGTCGGTACCTCGTCCGGGCGGCTCGGCGAGGTCAACTTCGGGCTGCCGGTCGCCGGCGTCAACGCGGTGCGCCGGGTGCTCCCCGGAGTGCTGAAGGCGCTGGGTACCCAGGCGGCCCTGGTGGAGAAGGGGCGGCGGGCCACCGCCGAGCTGTTCGCCGGGATCATCAAGCGGTACTCGTTCGCCTCCCGGGAGGTCGACCCGGCCATCGAGCGGTTCGCCGAGCGCATGATCGAGTCGACCCCGATCGACGTGGTCGCCGAGTTCTATCCGGCGTTCACCGACCACGACAAGACCGCGGCGCTCGCCTACTTCCAGGATCTGCCGGTGCTGGTGCTGGCCGGGGTGCAGGACCTCGTCACCCCCAGCGAGCACAGCGAGGTCATCGCCGATCTGCTGCCCGACGCCGAGCTGGTGCTGGTCCCGGACGCCGGGCACCTGGTCATGCTGGAACACCCGGAAGTGGTCACCGACCGCCTCGCCGACCTGCTCACCCGCGCGGGTGCCGTGCCGGCAGGGGCTACGGTAAGTGGCTATGGAAGCACCAGCAGCACGGCACGGCCAGGCTGAGGCCCCGGCCGGGGCCGCGGCCGGCAACGGCACGGAGTTGATCGTCGACTCTCCCGGGCGGATGGGGGAGCTGGGGCGCCGGCTGGCCGCATTGCTGCGCGCCGGTGACCTCGTGATGCTCAGTGGGGAACTCGGCGCGGGCAAGACCACGCTGACCCGCGGACTGGGCGAGGGGCTCGGTGTGCGCGGGGCCGTCACCTCCCCGACCTTCGTGATCGCCCGCGTCCATCCGTCCCTCGGGGACGGGCCGCCGCTCGTCCACGTCGACGCGTACCGCCTGGGCGGCGGGCTCGACGAGATGGAGGACCTGGACCTCGACGTCTCGCTGCCCGAGTCGGTGATCGTCGTGGAGTGGGGCGAGGGCAAGGTCGAGGAGCTGACCGAGGACCGGCTCGTCGTGCAGATCCACCGGGCCGTCGGGGACACCACGGACGAGGTACGGCACGTGACCCTGACGGGGCTCGGGGAGCGGTGGGCCTCGGCGGACCTGGGGACACTGTCCGTCTGAGCGACGGGTGAACGTTCCGACGAGGCGTCGGCAAGATATTGCGCTTCGTGACGCGGGCGTGGTCACATGGAACCCAGCCCGTGGTTAGGTGTACCTAACTTCATCCGCCCCCGCAGCTCAGGAGGCGTCCATGCCCGCGTCCCAGTCCCCGGAACGGCAGCCGTCCGCGGCCGCCGGAGTCTCCATGCGCGAGCTTCTGGCGTCCTGTGCGGCCGCTGACGCGGTGTCCAGGCCGCCGAGAGTGCCGGAGCTGCCCACGCGGCCGGCCGAGTGGCGCACCCGGGCCGCGTAGGCGGGGGGCGACTGCCGGCGGGTCGGTGCGGCTGCGCGGGGGCCGGGCGCGCGGTTCCTCCCCGAGCCTCATGGCCGGGGTGCCCCCGGCGCCCCCCCTGCGGGGCCGCTCCTCGCGGCCCCGGTGAGAGCTAGCGGATCACCATGACCTTGACGCCGATCGTCGCGAAGATCCACATCGCGTCGCCGTCCCGGCGGGTCTCGCGGATGCCGCCCGTCCTGACCGTGGGGTCCGGGGGCTCCGTCGGGCCGGTGCCGGTGGCCGCGCTGAAACCGATCGCCGAACCGTCCTTCGTGGTGGCGAAGCGGACCACGTGTTCGATGGGGAGTCCGTCCGTGCCCGTGACCGCCTTGGAGCGGGACGTCACCCAGTAGGCGCCCACGGGCGGGTCGATCGTGCCGGGCTTCACCGTGAAGGTGCGCTCGACCCGGTTGCGCTCGCTGACGAGCCAGACCCGGTCGTCGTCCACCGAGTACACCACCCGTTCACCCGTGCCGGAGTTGTTCGGCAGGGCGGTGGGATGGCGGTGGTCCCGGGGCGCTTTCGCGGCCGGTGCCCCGGGGGCGGGGCTCGACGTGGACCTGTCGCCGAGGCCGGGCGGAACGGCGGCCGAGGCCTGGTAGGCGAGGAGTCCGACCGCCCCGACGGCCGCCGCGGTGAGGCCGGCCACGATTGCCGAGCTGGTCCCTGCCACGTGCGCCACCTCTGACTCGCCGTATATGTCGTACTTCGTACAGACCGTAGCAGCCAGTGACGGTCCGCCCCTGACGGCCGTGCTCGCGGCGCCGGAGCCGTAGGCTGTTCGCGTGCTCTTGCTCGCTCTGGATACCGCCACCCCCGCCGTCACCGTCGCGCTGCACGACGGTGCGGCCGTCATCGCCTCGTCGAGCCAGGTGGACGCGCGCCGGCACGGCGAGCTGCTGCTGCCGGCCGTCGACCGCGTCCTCGCCGAGGCAGGGGTCAAGCTGGACGCCGTCACCGGGATCGTCACAGGCATCGGTCCCGGTCCCTACACCGGTCTGCGGGTCGGTCTGATGACCGCGGACACCTTCGGACTCGCGCTGGGCGTGCCCGTGCACGGCCTGTGCACGCTCGACGCGCTCGCCTACGCGGCCGACATCGAGAAGGGCCCGTTCGTCGTGGCCACCGACGCCCGCCGCAAAGAGGTCTACTGGGCGACGTACGCCGACTCGCGCACCCGGCTCACGGACCCGGCCGTCGACCGGCCCGCCGACATCGCCGAGCGGGTCGCGGGACTGCCCGCGGTGGGTGCGGGGGCGATGCTCTACCCCGACACCTTCCCGGTCGTGCACGAACCCGAGCACGTCTCCGCCGCCGCCCTCGCCTCGCTCGCGGTCGAACGGCTGGCCGCGGGCGAGGAACTGCCCGCGCCCCGGCCGCTGTACCTGCGCCGGCCGGACGCCCAGGTGCCCAGGAACTACAAGGTGGTCACCCCGAAGTGACCGCACAGTTGCGCGAGATGCGCTGGTGGGACATCGACCGGGTCCTGGAGCTGGAGAAGGGCCTGTTCCCCGAGGACGCCTGGTCGCGGGGAATGTTCTGGTCCGAACTGGCGCACGCGAGAGGCCCGGCGGCGACCCGGCGCTATGTGGTCGCCCTGACGGACGACCAGGTCGTCGGGTACGCCGGGCTGGCGGCCCAGGGCGAACTCGGCGACGTCCAGACCATCGCGGTCGCCCGCGACCACTGGGGCACCGGCCTGGGCGGACAGCTCCTCACCGAGCTGCTGCGGGCCGCGACCGCCTTCGAGTGCGCCGAGGTCATGCTGGAGTGCCGGGTCGACAACACCCGCGCGCAGAAGCTCTACGAGCGGTACGGCTTCGAGGCCATCGGGTTCAGACGCGGCTACTACCAGCCGGGCAACGTGGACGCCCTGGTGATGCGCCTGACGACGAAACCGGGCAGCGGCCCCGCCGACGGACCCACTTCCGGACAAGGAACCGAGATCAATGGCTGACGAACCCCTGGTTCTGGGGATCGAGACCTCCTGCGACGAGACCGGCGTCGGCATCGTCCGGGGGACCACCCTGCTCGCCGACGCCGTCGCCTCGTCCGTCGACGAGCACGCCCGCTTCGGCGGCGTGGTGCCCGAGGTGGCGTCCCGGGCGCACCTGGAGGCGATGGTCCCGACCATCGAGCGCGCGCTGAAGGACGCGGGCGTGAGCGCGCGGGACCTGGACGGCATCGCGGTCACGGCCGGCCCCGGCCTGGCCGGGGCGCTGCTCGTCGGCGTCTCCGCGGCGAAGGCCTACGCGTACGCGCTGGGCAAGCCGCTGTACGGCGTGAACCACCTCGCCTCCCACATCTGCGTCGACCAGCTGGAGCACGGTCCGCTGCCGGAGCCGACGATGGCCCTGCTGGTCTCCGGCGGGCACTCCTCGCTCCTCCTCTCCTCGGACATCACCTCCGACGTGCGGCCGCTCGGCGCCACCATCGACGACGCTGCCGGCGAGGCCTTCGACAAGATCGCCCGGGTGCTGAACCTGGGCTTCCCCGGCGGTCCGGTCATCGACCGGTACGCGAAGGAGGGGGACCCGGCGGCCATCGCCTTCCCGCGCGGTCTCACCGGTCCGCGCGACCCGGCGTACGACTTCTCCTTCTCCGGTCTCAAGACGGCGGTGGCCCGCTGGATCGAGGCCAGGCGGGCGGCCGGCGAGGACGTGCCGGTCCGCGACGTGTCCGCCTCCTTCCAGGAGGCGGTCGTGGACGTCCTGACCCGCAAGGCCGTCCGGGCCTGCCGCGACGAGGGCGTCGACCACCTGATGATCGGCGGCGGGGTCGCCGCCAACTCCCGGCTGCGCGCGCTCGCGCAGGAGCGCTGCGAGGCGGCCGGTATCCGGCTGCGCGTGCCCCGCCCGAAGCTGTGCACGGACAACGGCGCGATGGTGGCGGCGCTCGGCGCCGAGATGGTGGCGCGCAACCGGGCCGCGTCGAGCTGGGACCTCTCGGCGGACAGCTCCCTGCCGGTGACGGACCCGCACGTGCCGGGCCGTCACCACCACGACCACGTGCACGAGGTCAGCAGGGAGAACCTGTACACGTGACGGTCGCGTTGATGTGGGAGGCGCGGGCGGTGGCGGGGCGGGGCCCGGAACTGCTGGCCTGGGCACGGCAACGGGACCTCGCGAAGGCCCCGTTGCGCCGGGAGAGCTTCCGGGCACCGCAGGACCGGGTCCTGGTCGTCACGTGGTGGCAGGCGTCGTACGACGACCAGGGGCTGCCCGAACTCCCCGACCCGCCGGGCGACCTGGTGGAGCGGCCGGTGCACCGCTGGCGGTTCGAGTCGGCCGGAGTGGAATCGCCCTAGTCGAATGTTTCGGAAATCGCGCCGAATGTTCCGGGAATCCCTGGCCTGCGCAGGTCTTCGTCATGGGGGGAGTGCAGGGTTACGATCGCGGGCATGACGCCTCCGAAGCCCGCAGAAACGCAGACGGCGACGCTTGCTGACATCGCCCGTGAGGCCGGTGTCTCCGCTCCGACTGTTTCGAAGGTCCTGAACGGGCGCGCGGACGTCGCTCCGGCGACCCGTACCCGGGTCGAGGAGCTGCTGCGTGCCTACGGATACCGGCGGCGGCGCGCCGAGGCCTCCCGGTCGCCGCTCATCGACCTGGTCTTCCACGAACTGGAGAGCGCCTGGGCGATGGAGGTCATCCGGGGGGTGGAGAACGTCGCCCGGGACGCCGGGCTGAGCGTGGTGCTCAGCGAGAGCGCCGGGCGGCTCACCCCCGGGCGGACCTGGGCCGACCAGGTGGCGGCGCGGCGGCCGCACGGGGTGGTGCTGGTGCTGTCGGAGCTGGACGAGTCGCAGCGCGCGCTGCTGCTGAGCCGGTCGATCCCGTTCGTGGTGATGGACCCGGCGGGGGACCCGGGGCCGGACGTGCCGTCCATCGGGGCCACCAACTGGCAGGGCGGGCTCGCCGCCACCCGGCACCTGGTCGAGCTGGGTCACCGGCGTATCGGGGCGATCAGTGGCCCCTCCCGGATGATGTGCAGCCGGGCCCGGGTGGACGGATACCGGGCCGCGCTGGAGACCGCCGGGCTCCCCGTCGACCAGCGCCTGGTCAAGGCCGGGGACTTCCATCACGACGCCGGCTACCGGCTGGGTCTGGAGCTGCTGCGCATGCCCGACCGGCCCACCGCCGTCTTCACCGGCAACGACCTCCAGGCTCTCGGGCTGTACGAGGCCGCGCGCGAGCTGGGGCTGCGGATCCCCGAGGACGTGAGCATCGTCGGCTTCGACGATCTTCCGGTGGCCCGCTGGGTGGGGCCGCCGCTGACGACCGTACGGCAGCCGCTCACCGAGATGGCCGAGGCGGCGGCGCGGCTGGTGCTGGAGATGGGGCGCGCGGCGGAGGCCACCACGGCGACCCGGGTGGAGCTGGCGACCAGCCTGGTGGTGCGGTCGAGCACGGCGGCGCCCGCGAGCGGGTGAGACGGGCCTGGCCGGAAGGTGACGCATCGACGGGTGGTGCGGGCGTCTCCAGGGTCGGGTGGCCGTCTCCTGCGCGAACGCCTCCGGTGACGGGACCGGGCCGGACGGGGGTTGGGCGACCTTCGGGTTCAACGCGCCCTGGAGCGGCGGCAATCCGGTGCCGACCGTGACCCCGGGCTGAACCACGCCTGAGAAGGGTGAGATTTTCCGAAGAAAACGTCCTTGCGGTACTCGTGCTAACAGTCCCCTAATAATTCGGACTTATGTTCCTGTCCCGTGACGGGACACGAGGAGCAAGGCGGCGCGGGCAGACGGGCGGGCCGGCGGTCCAGAAGGCTGAGGATCGTCGGCCTCACCCTGGCGGGGGTCATGACGCTGGGCGTCGCCGGCGCGGGGTGGGTCTACTGGCACCTCGACGACAACATCAAGAGCGTCGACATCGACAGCGCGCTCGGCGACGACCGCCCGGCCAGGGCGGTGTCCACGCCGACGGCCGCCGCGTCCGTCTCCGCCTCGCCGCTGCCCACCGGTTCGGTCAACATCCTGGTGCTGGGCTCGGACTCGCGCAGCGGCAAGGAGAACCAGAAGCTCGGCGGCGGCGACAGTTCGGGCGCCCGCTCCGACACGGCGATGGTCGTCCACGTCGACGCGGGCCGCACCGGGGCCACGGTCGTCAGCATCCCGCGCGACACCCTGGTCACCCGCCCCTCCTGCCCGCTCTCCTCGGGCGGTTCGACGTCCGTCGCCCACGGCGCGATGTTCAACAGCGCCTACTCGGTGGGCGGCGCGGTGTGCGCGGTGAAGACGGTCGAGTCGATCACCGGCGTCCGCATGGACCACTACCTGGAGATCGACTTCTCGGGCTTCGCGAAACTGGTCGACGCGCTCGGCGGGGTCACCGTGACCACCGACCAGGACATCGACGACGACGACAGTCACCTGCACCTGAAGAAGGGCACCCATCACCTCGACGGCACCACGGCGCTGGCCCTCGCCCGCACCCGGCACGGCATAGGCGACGGCAGCGACCTCGGCCGGATCGGCCTCCAGCAGAAACTGGTCAAGGCCCTGCTGGACCAGATGGCCTCGATCAGCCTGCTGACCAACCCGGCCAAGCTCTACGAGGTCGCCGACGCGGTCACCGCAAGCCTCACCACCGACACGGGCCTGGACTCGCTCAGCGAACTGATGCGTCTCGGCCAGAGCCTGAAGGGCCTGGCCTCGGACCACGTCAGGACGGTGATGATGCCCGTGGTGACGGCCCCGTCCGACCCCAACCGGGTGATCGCCGACGAACCCGAGGCCGGCGACCTCTGGAAGTCGCTGCGGTAGGCCCCCGCGGCCCCCGCGCAGGGGCGCGGAAAAAAACTTCGGGAGATTCCGGCGCGCGTGTCGATCCGGGTCCGGCGCGTTCGACGCGAGGGTGAGATGCGGGGAGAGGCCCCGCACCGCACCGGAATCCCAGGAGTCACCGTGCCCCGTTACCTGTCGCTCGTGAAGATCGACGAGAACACCGCCCCCGCCGAAGGCCCCAGCCAGGAGCTGATGCAGCGGATGGGCGAGCTGATCGAGGAGATCACCAAGGCCGGCGTGATGCTGGACACCGCGGGGCTCACGCCGACCGCCCAGGGCACCCGGGTGCACTGGGAGGGCGGGAAGCTCTCCGTCACCGACGGGCCGTTCACGGAGTCCAAGGAGGTCGTCGGCGGCTACGCGATCATGCAGTGCAAGGACATGGCCGAGGCCCTGGAGTGGACCAAGCGGTTCCTGAAGGTGCACGAGGAGTTCTGGACGGTGACCTGCGAGGTGCGGGAGATCGCGGAGGGCTGATCCTCCTGGCGTACCGCCGCCCGGGGGTGTCGAATGGAGGGCTGTGAGCACACAGCCCTCCGTCGACGCCGAGGCCCGGCACGCCATCGAGACCGTCTTCCGCCTGGAGTCGCCCCGCGTGATCGCGGTCGTCGCCCGGACCGTCCGGGACGTCGGCATCGCGGAGGAACTGGCCCAGGACGCCCTCGTCGCCGCCCTGGAGCAGTGGCCCCGGGACGGGGTGCCCGACAACCCGGGCGCCTGGCTCACGGCCACCGCCCGCCACCGCGCCGTCGACCTGGTCCGGCGCCGGGAGAACTACGCCCGCAAGCTCGCGGAGATCGGCCGCGCGACGGAGACGGCCGCCCCGCCGGAGGAACCCGCCGACCCGGACGACATCGACGACGACCTGCTCCGCCTGGTCTTCACCACCTGCCACCCGGTGCTGTCGCCGGAGGCCCGCACCGCGCTCACCCTCCGGCTCCTCGGCGGCCTGAGCACGGCCGAGATCGCCCGCGCCTTCCTCGTCCCCGAGCCGACCGTGGCCCAGCGCATCGTCCGCGCCAAGCGCACCCTGGCCACCAGGAACATCGCCTTCGAGGTGCCCTACGGCCCGGACCGCGAGGCCCGGCTCGGCTCCGTGCTCGACGTCATCTACCTGATCCACAACGAGGGGTACGCGGCCACGGCCGGCGACGACTGGCTGCGCCCCTCGCTGTGCGAGGACGCGCTGCGGCTGGCGCGCGTGCTGTCCTCGCTGATGCCGAAGGAGCCGGAGGTGCACGCCCTCACCTCGCTCCTGGAGTTCCAGTCCTCCCGCACGGCCGCCCGCACCGGCCCGGACGGCGAGCCGGTCCTGCTCCGGGACCAGAACCGCCGCCGCTGGAACCGCATGCTCATCGCCCGCGGCATCCGGGCCCTGGCCCGCGCGGACGCCACGGCGACGGGCGCCCCGGGACCGTACGCCCTGCAGGCGGCCATCGCGGCCTGCCACGCGCACGCGTACACCTACGAGGAGACCGACTGGCGGTCCATCGCCACCCTGTACGGCCTGCTGGCGGTCCGGTCCCCGTCCCCGGTCGTCGAGCTGAACCGGGCGGTGGCCGTGTCGATGGCGGACGGGCCGGCGGCGGCCCTGGCGATCGTGGATCCGCTGACGGCCGAACCCGCCCTGCGCGACTACCACTTGCTGCCCAGCGTGCGCGGTGACCTGCTGGCCCGCCTCGGGCGTACGGCCCAGGCCCGCGCGGAGTTCGAACGGGCCGCGGGGCTGGCCCGCAACGAGCGGGAGCGGGAGCTGCTGCTCGCCAGGGCGCGTGAGTGCGCTCCGTAACCTTCTGGCACACAGCTGTTCACCCACAACTCCGTTCCCATGGCAACTAGTTGGCACATACAGTGACCCGGCCCCCGTGCGGGGGCTGTTCAGACCATGGGGGGTCGACAACTTGAGAATGTTCACGCGCCGCCGTGCGGCGGCGCTCGCGACCGCGGCCGTACTGGCCGCGACGGGCACCCTGGCGCTCGCGCCGGGTGCCGTCGCCGACGACGCCGGGCCCTGGCCGGGAACCGAGGGCAGGATCCTCACCGACGGACCGCGGCTGATCGACCCGGCCACCGGCACGGCCACCGCCGTCTCCTCCGTCGCCTCGGGCCTCTACGGCGCCTGGGCGCCGGACGGCAGCCGGTTCGTCACCGCCTCGTACCGGACGATCAGCAGCGTGCGCACCAGCGGCGCCACCAAGCTCACCCTGCCCCTGGCCAAGGGCATGCGGAACGACAACGTCGGCTACACGGACCTGACCTACGGCTGGAACGGCCGCTACGTCGTGTTCTCCGACGGCGGCCAGCTCGCCTACGGTCCCTCCGACGGCGCCTGGGCCCCCGGCCCGCTGCTGTCGACCGCCCAGGAGCCGTCGACCGCCTGCGACTCCGATCCGACCGTGGACGACTCCACCGGCCGGGTCGCCTTCGAGCGCCGCAACGGCGCCTGCTCCGCCGACCCGGGCGTCTACGTCTACGACTCGGTCGCGGACACGGTCAAGCTCGTACTCGGCCACGCCGGGCAGCCCGCCTTCTCGCCCGACGGCGGCAAGCTGGCCTTCGTCCGGGACTCCCAGCTCTTCACGGCGAACGCGGACGGCACCGGCGTCAAGCAGCTCACCGACGACACGCGCTCGTACTCCAACCCCTCCTGGTCGCCCACCGGCACCCGGATCCTCTACGACGTCCACACCAACCCGAACGACAGCGACGCGCACAGCACCGAGTACCTCGACCTGACCAGCGGCGCGTTCACCCCGGTCCCGACCACCTGGGAGGGCAGCAACCCCAGCTGGCAGCCGGTCCGCAAGAACACCACCGCCCGGGTCTGGGGCGCCGACGCCAACGGAACGGTCGTCGCCTCCTCGCGCTGGAGCTGGAACACCGTCGGCCAGAGCGAGCCGGGCCTGCTGGACGCCAAGTCCGCCGTCCTGCTCGGCCAGGACGACTCGGCGGACGCGCCCACCGCCACCGCACTCGCCGGCAAGCGGCAGGGGCCGGTGCTGACGACCGTGAAGACCGGGCTGTCCACGGCGGTGAAGAACGAGCTGCAGCGCACCCTGAAGAAGGGCGCGAACGTGTGGATGGTCGGCGGGACCTCGGTCCTCACCACCAACGTCTCCACGCAGCTGAAGTCCCTCGGCTACGTCCCCAAGCGGATCTCCGGCACCGACCGCTACGACACCTCGGCCAAGGCCGCGAAGACGGTCACGACCAGCCCGACGTACGTCTTCCTGGCCAGCGGCACCGACTACCAGGCGGCGCTCCCGGCGGCCGCCGCGGCCGGCGCCGACGGTGCGGGCAGCACCGGCGGCGTGGTTCTGACCAGCGGCAAGTCGCTGACCTCGGCGGTGAAGTCGTACCTCAACAGCCTCAATCCGGCCAAGACCATGGTCATCACGGTCGGGGCGGACGCCAAGTACGCGCTGACCCACGCGTCGATGACCAAGTGGCCGTCGACGTACTACTACTACCCGGTCACGGGCGCCGACAGCGAGGCGCTGTCGGTGGCCGTCGCCAAGTTCTGGTGGACCACGCCGGGCCAGGTCGCCGTCGCCTACGCCGGCTCCTGGCGGGACGGCGTCTCCGCGGGCTCGGCGATGAACGTCTACGGGCCCGTGCTGTGGACCTCCCGGCCCGCGCTCTCCGACGGGGTCAAGAGCTACCTGCTGCGCGAGTCCGCCGGCACCCAGGCCGTGATCGCCTTCGGCGACACCGGCTCGGTCACGCTGGGCGCGCTCAACACGGCCGGCTCGTCGATCAGCGCCGGCGGGAACGACTTCGTGTACCGGCCGTACTACAACGGCGTCGCCCCGGCCGCGCGCGCCTTGTCGCTGCGTACGGACGCCGGTGACCCGGTCCCGGCGGCCACCAGGTCCGGCCGGGCGACCGACCGGAACCCGTCGTCGCTCAGGACGGCCCAGCACCGGTAGCCGGCCGCGCGGGGGCGCCGACGAGCATGGTCGGCGCCCCCGCCACCCGGGTCAGGAACACCGTCGCCGCGTTCGGTCCCTGCGGCTTGACCTTCCTGCGCAGTTCCTCCGGCTCCACGGCCGAGCCGCGCTTCTTCACGGTGAGCGTGCCGACCCCGCGCTCGCGCAGCAGCGCCTTCAGCTTCTTGACGTTGAAGGGGAGCCGGTCGGTGATCTCGTACGGCGTCGCCCAGGCGGTGGCGCGCAGTGTGTCGGCGGTGATGTACGCGATCGTCGGGTCGACGAGCCCGCCGTCCAGTTCCTCGGCCACCTCGGCGACCAGGTGGGCCCGGATGACGGCGCCGTCGGGTTCGTACAGGTACCGCCCCACGGGACGGACCCGGGGATCGGGCAGGCCCCGGCCGGGAAGTGTGCGCGGGCCGGGCAGCAGGGTGGCGCGGACCGTCCCGGGCGCCGTCCCGAACCAGAGCACCGCCTCCTTCACGTCCCCCGCGTCCGAGATCCACTCCGCCTCGGCGTCCGCCGGGACCGCCTCGTGCGGGACGCCGGGGGCGATCTTCAGCGCGGCGGTGCGCGCGGCCCGGCGGGCCGCCTCGACGGCCCAGGACAGCGGCGGTGAGTAGGCCTCCGGGTCGAAGATGCGGCCGCGGCCGCCGCGCCGGGCCGGGTCGACGAACACGGCGTCGTAGCCGGCCGTGTCCACCTCCGTCACGTCCGCCTCCCGGACCTCGATCAGGCCGGCGAGCCCCAGTGCGTCGGCGTTCGCGCGCGCCGCGGCCGCTGTCAGCGGGTCCCGGTCCACGGCCAGCACCCGGATCCCGGCCCGCGCGAGCGCGATCGCGTCGCCCCCGATCCCGCAGCACAGGTCGGCGACCGAGGTCACCCCCAGCGCCCGCAGCCGCCCGGCCCGGTACGAGGCGACACTCGCCCGCGTCGACTGCTCGACCCCGTTCGGTGTGAAGAACATGCGGTCCGCGTCCGCGTCCCCGAACTTCGCCGCCGCCCGCTGCCGCAGCCGGGCCTGGGCGAGCGCCGCCGACACCAGCTCGGCGGGGTGCGCGCGGCGCAGGCGGGTGGCCACGGCGAGTTCGTCGGCGGCCGCGGTGCCGCGCACCTCGGCGAGGAGGGCACGGCCCTCGGGGGTCAGGAGGGGGGCGAGGAGGTCGTTCACCGGGCCATTGTCGGCCAGTCGGTGGATGGTTCGCCTCCGGCGGCGGTGTCGGACCCGGTTCCGGGGGAGGTCCTGGAAGGATCCGACACCATGCGAGTAGTCGTACAAAATGACAAAAAAGGGTTGACGGTGGGTGTGGCGGGCCTGCTGGCCGTGGCAGCCCTGGTGTCCGGCTGCGCGGGGCCGGACACCGGCTCCATCGCCCGTCCCGCCGCCGGCCAGCAGCCGCCGCACAGGCCCGCCGCCGCCCCCGACTCCCACGCCGCCCTGGCCGCCGCCGCCAGGCGCTGGGGCCTGGACGCGGTCCCGCTGCGGGCCCCGGCCCCGCCGAAGGTGAAGCCGCGGATCACCGCACGGGACGGCTTCGAGGTGGACGGACAGGAGGAGGACGACCTGCCCCCGGTCTTCACCACGATCCCGACCCGGCAGAAGGTCGTCTTCCTCACCATCGACGACGGCTCGAACAAGGACCCGCGGTTCCTGCGCATGATGAACGACCTGCGGATCCCCTACACCGCCTTCCTGAGCAACTACCTCGTCAAGGACGACTACGGCTTCTTCCGCACGATGCAGTCCGAGGGTCACACCCTCAACAACCACACCCTGACCCACCCCTATCTGCCGGGACTCTCCTACGAGGAGCAGAGGGACGAGATCTGCGGCATGCAGGCGATCATGAAGAAGCAGTTCGGCAGGGCGCCGACGGTCTTCCGGCCGCCCTACGGCAACTACAACGGCGACACCCTGCGCGCCGCCAAGTCCTGCGGCATCAAGTACGCGCCGATCTGGGACGAGGAGGTGTTCGTCGACCACTGGGAGTACCGCGAGTGGGACCGCGACCTGCACCCCGGTGACATCGTGCTCACGCACTTCCGGGGCACGGACGACTGGGACGGCACGATGGTCGACGACATGCGCCGCTTCCTGAACAAGGTCACCCGCGAGGGTTATGCGGTGGCGCGCCTGGAGGACTACCTGTGAGCAGGCCGAGGGCGACGGCCGCGCTGCTGACCGCCGCCCTCCTCCTGGCGGGCTGCGCCCAGTCCGTCGACCCGATCGAACGGCTGGGCAAGAAGGCGGCGGACCGGGTACGGCCGCACGGCCCGGCCGGCGAACAGCCCTACCGCCGCTGGGGCCTGACCGCGCCCCTCCTGCCGGCACCGCACCCCCCGCTGCACCCGCTCGCCCGCCACTCGGCCCGTCCGCCGGTAGTCGACCACGTCCGCACCGGCGACAAGGTCGTCTTCCTCACCTACGACGACGGCGCCGAGAAGGACCCCCGGTTCGTCGACATGGTCCGTGAACTGCGGCTCCCGGTGAGCATGTTCCTCACCGACAGCGTGGTCGGCCCCGGCTACGGCCACTTCGCCCGCCTCCAGGAGGTCGGCGCGAGCGTCCAGAACCACACCCTCGACCACCCGGCCATGCCCGGCCTGCCCTACGCCGGCCAGCGCGCCGAGATCTGCGGCCAGCAGGAGAAGCTGAAGTCCCGTTTCGGCATCCGGCCCCGCCTCTTCCGCCCGCCCTACGGCACCTACGACACCACCACCCTGCGCGCGGCGGCCGCCTGCGGGGTGACGGCGGTCGTCCTGTGGCGCGCGGCCATGACGGCCGACGGCATCGCCTACCGCCACGGCGAGAAACGGCTGCGCCCCGGCGACATCGTCCTGGTGGGCCCGGACGAGGCCACGGGCCTGACCCTGCGCGAACGCACGACCCGGCTGCTCCGGCAGGTCCAGGAGAACGGCCTGACGGTGGGGCGGCTGGAGGACTACCTCTAGGGCCTGTCCGACCATTCCCGTCTGCCTCGCGACGCCGTGCGCGCACTCTCGCCGCCCCGGGCGCAGACCCGGGTACGGTCCAGTACCGGGGCCCACGCCGGCACGCCGGGAGCACGCACCTGACGCCGCGAGGCCGCCCTCCGGGCGACGACGGGAATGGTCGGACAGACCCTGGGTCCCGTCCGTCCGGGGCCCGCCCGAGTCACCGATTTCCGGCGCCGCGCCGCGGCCAATTGGCACTCCGCTTGACCGAGTGCTAATCCCGGTCATAGTCTCGGCTCTGGCACTCGGCAGATGAGAGTGCCAACAACGCGACGGGCAGGTCCGGCACCCGCGACGACGGATCCACCTGGTCGCCACCTCAGACAGTTAACCCCGTGAGATCTCCGAAGGGGGAGGTCGGATCGTGACGACCACCAGCTCCAAGGTTGCCATCAAGCCGCTTGAGGACCGCATCGTGGTCCAGCCGCTCGACGCCGAGCAGACCACGGCCTCCGGCCTGGTCATCCCGGACACCGCGAAGGAGAAGCCCCAGGAGGGCGCCGTCCTCGCCGTGGGCCCGGGCCGTTTCGAGAACGGCGAGCGCCTGCCGCTCGATGTCAAGGTCGGCGACGTCGTGCTCTACAGCAAGTACGGCGGCACCGAGGTGAAGTACAACGGCGACGAGTACCTCGTCCTCTCGGCTCGCGACGTGCTCGCGATCATCGAGAAGTAGTTCACCCCAAGCACATTCTGCTTTGAGCTGCGCCCCTGGCCCCCGCGACCTTATGAAGCCGGGCGTCGGGGGCGCGGCTCGTTTCACCCACGTTTTCCGAGAGGGCTGAACCGCTCCCATGGCGAAGATCCTGAAGTTCGACGAGGACGCCCGTCGCGCCCTTGAGCGCGGCGTCAACAAGCTTGCCGACACCGTCAAGGTGACGATCGGTCCCAAGGGCCGCAACGTCGTCATCGACAAGAAGTTCGGCGCCCCCACCATCACCAACGACGGTGTCACCATCGCCCGCGAGGTCGAGATCGAGGACCCGTACGAGAACCTCGGCGCCCAGCTGGTGAAGGAGGTGGCGACCAAGACCAACGACATCGCGGGTGACGGTACGACCACCGCCACCGTGCTGGCCCAGGCGCTCGTCCGCGAGGGCCTCAAGAACGTCGCCGCGGGTGCCTCCCCGGCCGCCCTGAAGAAGGGCATCGACGCCGCCGTCGCCGCCATCTCCGAGGACCTGCTCGCGACCGCCCGGCCGATCGAGGAGAAGTCCGACATCGCCGCCGTCGCCGCGCTGTCCGCCCAGGACCAGCAGGTCGGCGAGCTCATCGCCGAGGCGATGGACAAGGTCGGCAAGGACGGTGTCATCACCGTCGAGGAGTCCAACACCTTCGGTCTGGAGCTGGACTTCACCGAGGGCATGGCCTTCGACAAGGGCTACCTGTCGCCGTACTTCGTGACGGACCAGGAGCGCATGGAGGCCGTCCTGGAGGACCCCTACATCCTCATCAACCAGGGCAAGGTCTCCTCCATCGCGGACCTGCTCCCGCTGCTCGAGAAGATCATCCAGAGCAACGCCTCCCGCCCGCTGCTGATCATCGCCGAGGACGTCGAGGGCGAGGCGCTCTCCACCCTCGTCGTCAACAAGATCCGCGGCACCTTCAACGCGGTCGCGGTCAAGGCCCCCGGCTTCGGCGACCGTCGCAAGGCGATGCTGGAGGACCTGGCGATCCTCACCGGCGCCACGGTCATCTCCGAGGAGGTCGGCCTCAAGCTCGACCAGGTCGGCCTGGACGTGCTGGGTTCCGCCCGCCGTGTCACGGTCACCAAGGACGACACCACGGTCGTCGACGGTGCCGGTGACTCCGGTGCCGTCACCGGCCGCGTCGCCCAGATCAAGGCCGAGATCGAGAACACCGACTCCGACTGGGACCGCGAGAAGCTCCAGGAGCGCCTCGCGAAGCTGGCCGGCGGCGTGTGCGTGATCAAGGTCGGCGCCGCCACCGAGGTGGAGCTGAAGGAGAAGAAGCACCGTCTGGAGGACGCCATCTCCGCGACCCGCGCCGCGGTCGAGGAGGGCATCGTCTCCGGTGGTGGCTCCGCGCTCGTCCACGCCGCCAAGGTGCTGGAGGGCGGCCTGGGCAAGTCCGGCGACGAGGCCACCGGTGTCGCCGTGGTCCGCCGCGCGGTCGTCGAGCCGCTGCGCTGGATCGCCGAGAACGCCGGCCTGGAGGGCTACGTCATCACCTCCAAGGTCGCCGAGCTGGAGAAGGGCCAGGGCTTCAACGCCGCCACCGGCGAGTACGGCGACCTGGTCAAGGCCGGCGTCATCGACCCGGTCAAGGTCACCCGCTCCGCCCTGGAGAACGCGGCCTCCATCGCCTCCCTGCTCCTGACGACCGAGACCCTGGTCGTCGAGAAGAAGGAAGAGGAGGAGCCGGCGGCCGCCGGTCACTCCCACGGCCACGCCCACTGAGGCGACGCGCCTGCACGGATGAAGCCCCCGTTCCCGGTCGTCCGCCGGGAACGGGGGCTTCGCCCCTCGCGGGTACTTCGATCGTCTGCCTAGTTCGCCAGCGCGTCCAGCGCGTCCAGCTGTGCCAGCAGTCCTATCCGGTCGTACTGCAACCAGCTCTCCGCCATCTTCCCGTCGGCGTCGAAGCGGTGGATCGTCGTCCCGGTCATGGTGACCTGCCTGCCGGTGTTCGGCACCCCCATGAACGCCGCCTTCTGCACACCCGTCCAGAGCCACCTGGTGCACACCCGGTCGTCCTGGGAGATCTGGTCCTCGATGAGGAACGAGAAGTCGAAGGCGCCCCGCCACATCTCCAGCTTGCGCCGCATCGCGTCCATGCCGATGGTGTCCCGGCCCTCGACCGGATCGTGGTCGTGGTAGTCCTCGGTGATCAGGCCGTCCAGCGCAACCAGCGGGCCGGGCGCGGCGATCGTGTCGAAGAACCGCCGTGCGGTGGCCGCGGTGCCGGTGTGCGGCCGCTCGTCGCGCACCACGTCCAGATCCGTGAACGTCGGCATCCCCTCGCAGAGCGCCAAAATCTCGTTGAGGACCTGGTCGGCCTCCGGCCGGTTCGAGTTCCGCATCGCCTCCTCGTACGAGGCGAACTCCACGATCTCGACGACGTGCGACGCGTCGGAGCGGTCCTTGCCGACCACCGCGTGCGTCGCCGTGCGCTTCCCCTTGGTCTGCGTGACCCACCTGTCCATCAGCCGGTCCATCTCGGCCGGCCGGTTGGTCCTGCACTCGATGAGCTGTACGAACGTCATGCCGCCGCCTCCGGCCCCCCTGGGTCCGGTACCGTCACGCCCATTTTCCCACCGGGGGAGGCGGCACCACCTCAGCCGTCACTGCGGTCCGTACTTGCGCCCCGTCTTCGAGGTGATCCCGCCCAGCAGCCCGTGCGGGGTCACCTTCGCCAGTCCGGTCAGCACCTTGTACCGCGGGTCCGGGATCGACAGCGTCTTGCCGCGCGCGAGGTCGGCGAGCGCCGCCTCGACCAGCTTGTCGGCGTCCAGCCACATCCAGTCCGGGATGTTGTCCGTGCCCATCCCGGCCCGCTGGTGGAACTCGGTGCGCACGAAACCGGGCGCCAGCGCCATCAGACGGACCCCGGTCCCCGCCAGATCGCGCGCCGCGCCCTGGGTGAACTGCACGACCCACGCCTTCGACGCGCCGTAGGTGCCCCGGGGCACGAAGGCCGCCACCGAAGCCACGTTGACCACACCGCCGCGCCCGCGCTCCCGCATCGCCTCGGCCGCGGCCGAGGTCAGCCGCAGCACCGCCTCGCAGTGCACCTTGAGCATCTTCAGCTCGTCGGCCATCGAGACGTCCAGGTAGTGGCCCTTGTTGCCGAAGCCCGCGTTGTTGATCAGCAGGTCGACCGGGCTCCTGCGGTCGCCGAGGCGGCCTGCGACCGACTCGATGCCGGTGTCCTCGGCGAGGTCGGCGGTGAGCACCTCGGCCTCGATGCCGTGCCGGTCGTGCAGCTCGGTGGCCTGCTCGCGCAGCCGTTTGGTGTCCCGTGCCACCAGGACGAGGTTGTGCCCGTCCGCCGCCAGCCGCCGCGCGAACGCGGCACCGATCCCCGCGGTCGATCCCGTAATCAGAGCCGTTGTCATGGCCCAAGGGTAGTTACCCGGACTGTCGGCGTCCGTTGCGCGCACCAGCTCTTCCGAAGGGTGAAGCGCCGGTGGACGGCCCGGGGGTGACGGCCGTTCAGTCCTGCTGCGCGGCCACGTACTTCCGGGCCTGCGCCAGCGCCTCCGGGTGCAGCGCGTGGCCGGCCACGAGGAGCCGGGGCAGCAGCTCCCGCTCGGTGGTGGTGGCGCGGAACTCCATCGCCGCCGTCACGCCGTGCGCCGGCCGGTGCACGATCTCGATCGGGTCGCCGGCCCGGATCTCACCCGGTTCGATCACCCGGAGGTAGGCACCGGTCGCACCCTTCCGCGTGAACCTCTTCACCCATCCCCGCTCGCCCAGATGGCCCTGAAAAGTACGGCACGGGATGCGCCCGGACGTCACCTCCAGTACGACCTCGGAACCGATCCGCCAGCGCTCGCCGATCAGCGCGTCCGACACGTTCAGCCCGTTTGTCGTGAGGTTCTCACCGAAGCAGCCGTTCGGCAGCGGCCGGCCGAGCTCCTTCGACCAGTCGTCGAGGTCCTCGCGCGCGAAGGCGTAGACCGCCTGGTCGTCGCCGCCGTGGTGGCGCAGCTCGCACACCGCGTCCCCGGCCAGACCGCTGCCCGCGACCCCCTTCGGCCCGGGTGCCTGCACCCGCACGGGACCGTCCGCCGGCCGCTTGTCGATGCCGGTCACGCCGTCCTTCTGGTCCGTGTGGGGCGACGGCGTCGGGATGCCGAGGTTCACCGAGAGAAGCTGCATGGTCCGACGGTACGGGACCGTGCTCAAAGCGTCGACGCACTATCGGGTGCACTGTCCAAGCCCGGCTTATGATCGGAGGGTGATAGAGGCCCGTCATCTCCGTGTTCTGCGCGCAGTCGCCACCACCGGTTCCTTCTCGGCGGCGGGGCGCGAACTGGGCTGCACCCAGCCCGCCGTCAGCCAGCAGATGAAGGCGCTGGAGACCTCCGTGGGCACCCCGCTGCTGGTGCGCAACGGCCGGGAGATGCGCCTGACCCAGGCCGGCGAGGCACTCGTGCGGCACGCCTCCGGGATCCTCGCCGGACTCACCGCCGCCGAGGAGGAGGTCGCCGCGATCGCCGGTCTGCGCGCCGGCCGGGTCCGTCTGGTCTCGTTCCCGAGCGGCAGCTCCACTCTTGTCCCGACGGCGCTGGCCGCCCTGCGCGCGGCGCATCCCGGCACCCGGGTCTCCCTGGAGGAGGCCGAGCCGCCCGCATCCGTGGAGCTGCTGCGCGCGGGTGACTGCGACATCGCGCTGGCCTTCCGCTACGAGGGTGCGGCGGGCGCCGAGGAGTGGGACGACCTGGTGGTACGGCCGCTGCTGACGGACCGGCTGGTCGGCCTGCTGCCGGAACGGCACCGGCTCGCACGCGCGGAGTCGGTCGCCCTGGGGGAACTCGCCGACGAGCCCTGGATCGCGGGCTGCCCGCGCTGCCGGGGACAGCTCGTCCAGGCGTGCGAGAGCGCGGGATTCACGCCCCGTATCGACTTCGCCACCGACGACTACCCGGCCGTGGTCGGCCTGGTCGGCGCCGGTCTGGGCGTCGCGGTGCTGCCCCAGCTGGCGGTCGAGTCGGTACGCCCGAGGGGCGCGCGCACGGTGGCGCTGGAACCCGCGGTGGTGCGGGAGATCGTCGCCCTCACGCTGCCCGACCTGGCACAGGTGCCGGCCGTGGCGGCGACGCTGCGGGAGCTGGGGCGGGCGGCCCGGCGGGCCTGAGGCGACGGGCGGCCCGATCGGCAGCGTGCCAGTGATCTGAAGAAACGTTCTTTCAGGTAGGTAGGGGGAGTCGGTGCTTTCAGGTGCGAGGGAGGGAGTCGCCGCTGGTCGTCGAGGCCGACACCAGCCTGTTCCGCGCCCGCCCCATGAGCTCTTCGCGCTCGTCCTCGGTCAGGCCGCCCCAGACGCCGTACGGTTCGCGGACCGCCAGCGCGTGCGCCGCGCACTCCGCGCGGACGGGGCACCTCATGCAGACCTCCTTGGCCGAGTTCTCACGGGCACTCCGAGCCGCCCCGCGCTCGCCCTCGGGATGGAAGAAGAGCGAGCTGTCGACCCCACGGCAGGCAGCCAGCAGCTGCCAGTCCCACAGGTCCGCGTTCGGTCCGGGAAGGCGGGAGAAATCTGCCATTACGTGACCCCTTGTAGCCGTTCTGGGCGGATACGGTGCCAATGACCGTATATCTCCGGTCTAGAGAGATGAAAATATGACTCATTGCGAATCTAGCCCCAGACACCGTGAAACGGGAAGAAAAAGGTCTAAATGGGGCATTGGATGTGATGAAAAGTTGAGAGTCTGACGTCCATGTCTGCACCGTGTCCGCCCCCTCACGTAGAGTGCCGAAGAGGCCACGCAGCCCCGTAACTCTTTCGAGTGACCGTCGTTGAGAGTGCGGAGGCGGTTGAAACAACAAGCGCTCGGGCAGGCGTCCGAGACGGTCGACCGCACAGGTGACGATTCCGTACCAGCCTGGAGGCTCAAGGTGACGCGCATCAGCTGCGGAGGGCGGTCATGACATCCGTCCTCGTCTGCGACGACTCCCCGCTTGCCCGAGAGGCGCTCCGCCGCGCGGTGGCGACCGTGCCCGGCGTCGAGCGCGTGACGACGGCGGCCAACGGCGAGGAAGTCCTCCGCCGCTGGGGCGCCGACCGCTCCGACCTGATCCTGATGGACGTGCGCATGCCCGGTCTGGGCGGTGTCGAGACCGTGCGCCGGCTGCTGTCGGCCGACCCCGGCGCGCGCATCATCATGCTCACGGTCGCCGAGGACCTGGACGGCGTGGCCCTGGCCGTCGCCGCCGGTGCCCGCGGCTACCTGCACAAGGACGCCTCGCGCGCGGAACTCCGCGCGACCGTCACCCAGGCACTCGCGGACCCCACCTGGCGGCTGGCGCCCCGGCGGCTGCGCTCGGCCGAGATGGGCGCCGCGCCCACTCTCACCGCGCGCGAGATCCAGGTCCTCGAAGGCATGAGTCACGGCCGCTCCAACGCCGAGATCGGGCGCGAGCTGTTCCTTTCCGAGGACACCGTGAAGACCCACGCCCGGCGGCTGTTCAAGAAGCTCGGCGCCTCCGACCGCGCCCACGCGGTGGCCCTCGGCTTCCGCTGGGGACTGGTCCGATAGCGGGGCGATGAGCTGCGCCGCAGCGGGATCGCGGACCGACCGGACGCCCCCGCCCACCGTACGGTGGGCGGGGTCCGCAAGGCGGATCGCCTCGGGCCCGCTGCTCGTTTCGGCGCTGATGCCGCATCCTTGAGGTGTGGAGTCTCTCGGGGACGAGTCGTTCGAGCGGAAGGGGAGGGCGCAAGGGATGAGTTCCGGCGCACCTGCTCATAACGCTTCGGTGCACAACGACGGACGTGGTGCCACACCGCCGACGGCAGCAGGGCACGATGGACCGATGCGCGACGACGAGGCGGTCACCGCCATTGGGACGATCGGCGCCCTCGTCCACCGCGCCGTCGACGGGGACGAGCAGGCCACGCACGACCTGCTCGCCCATGTCCACCCGCTCGCGCTGCGTTACTGCCGTACGCGGCTGTCGCGCCTGCCGGGCGACGCCCGGCACTTCGTGGAGGACCTGGCCCAGGAGGTCTGTGTGGCGGTCCTCCTCGCACTGCCCCGCTACCGCGACACCGGCCGCCCCTTCGAGGCCTTCGTCTTCGCCATCGCCTCCCACAAGGTCGCCGACCTGCAGCGGGCCGCGATGCGCCACCCGGGCTCCACGGCCGTTCCCTCCGACGAGATGCCGGAACGGCCCGACGACTCCCTCGGCCCCGAGGAGCGGGCGCTGCTCAGCAGCGACGCCGAATGGGCCAAGAAACTCCTCGCCAACCTCCCCGAGAACCAGCGCGAGCTGCTGCTCCTGCGCATCGCGGTGGGCCTGACCGCCGAAGAGACGGGCCAGATGTTGGGAATGTCACCGGGCGCCGTCCGGGTCGCCCAGCACCGTGCCCTGAGCCGGCTGCGCGCACTGGCGGAGCAGTAACCGCACGGTTCGCCGCACCCGATGAACAGGCGTGCGCTCATTTCCGTACGAACATACGAAGCCTGAAGCTGAGTCGTACCGTGGAATTTGGGGCCTGTGCTTCCCGTTAGCATGGACATCCGCACCGTTCAAGGCCATTTGGGGAAGGTGTCATGACTGCCAACGTCGACGGAGTGCCCGGAAAATTCGCGACACTCGGGCTTACCTACGACGACGTGCTGCTGCTGCCGGGCGCATCCGAGGTGCTCCCGAACGCGGTCGACACCTCGTCCCGCATCTCGCGCAACGTCCGGGTCAACATCCCGCTGCTGTCCGCGGCGATGGACAAGGTGACCGAGTCCCGCATGGCGATCGCGATGGCCCGTCTCGGCGGCGTCGGCGTGCTGCACCGCAACCTGTCCGTCGAGGACCAGGTCAACCAGGTCGACCTGGTCAAGCGGTCCGAGTCCGGCATGGTCACCGACCCCATCACGGTGCGTCCGGAGGCGACCCTCGCCGAGGCCGACGCCCTGTGCGCGAAGTTCCGGATCAGCGGTGTGCCCGTCACCGACCCGGCCGGCAAGCTGCTCGGCATCGTCACCAACCGGGACATGGCCTTCGAGAGCGACCGCTCCCGCCGCGTGCACGAGGTCATGACCCCGATGCCGCTGGTGACCGGCAAGGTCGGCATCTCCGGCAGCGAGGCCATCCAGCTGCTGCGCAAGCACAAGATCGAGAAGCTGCCGCTGGTCGACGACCAGGGCGTTCTCAAGGGCCTCATCACGGTCAAGGACTTCGTCAAGGCCGAGAAGTACCCGAACGCCGCCAAGGACGCCGAGGGCCGCCTGCTCGTCGGCGCTGCCGTCGGGGCCAGCCCGGAGGCCCTGGATCGGGCCCAGGCGCTCGCCGAGGCCGGCGCGGACTTCCTGGTCGTCGACACCTCGCACGGCCACAACAGCAACGCCCTCAGCTGGATGTCGAAGATCAAGTCGAGCGTCGACATCGACGTGATCGGCGGCAACGTCGCCACCCGCGACGGCGCCCAGGCGCTCGTCGACGCCGGCGTCGACGGCATCAAGGTGGGGGTCGGCCCCGGCTCCATCTGCACCACGCGCGTGGTCGCCGGCATCGGCGTCCCGCAGGTCACCGCCATCTACGAGGCCTCCCTCGCGGCCCGTCCGGCCGGCATCCCGCTGATCGGCGACGGCGGCCTGCAGTACTCCGGCGACATCGGCAAGGCCCTCGCCGCCGGCGCCGACACCGTGATGCTGGGCAGCCTGCTGGCCGGCTGCGAGGAGTCGCCCGGCGAGCTCCTCTTCATCAACGGCAAGCAGTTCAAGTCGTACCGGGGCATGGGCTCGCTGGGCGCGATGCAGTCCCGCGGCCAGGGCCGGTCGTACTCCAAGGACCGGTACTTCCAGGCCGAGGTCGCCTCGGACGACAAGCTCGTGCCCGAGGGCGTCGAGGGTCAGGTGCCCTACCGCGGTCCGCTCTCCAACGTGCTGCACCAGCTCGTCGGCGGCCTGCGCCAGACCATGGGCTACGTGGGCGCCGCCACCATCGACGAGATGGAGTCCAAGGGCCGGTTCGTCCGCATCACCTCCGCGGGTCTCAAGGAGAGCCACCCGCACGACATCCAGATGACGGTCGAGGCGCCGAACTACAGCCGCAAGTAGTCTGCACGGCCTTTCCAGGGCGGTCCCGGACACACCGGGGCCGCCCTCGCCGTGCCTGTCGGCGATACTGGAAGACGCTGAAACGAAGAGGGAAAGGCCACAGACGTGACTGAGATCGAGATCGGGCGCGGCAAGCGCGGCCGCCGGGCGTACGCCTTCGACGACATCGCCGTCGTCCCCAGCCGCCGCACGCGGGATCCGAAGGAGGTCTCGATCACCTGGCAGATCGACGCCTACCGCTTCGAGCTGCCGTTCCTGGCCGCCCCCATGGACTCGGTCGTCTCCCCGGCCACCGCCATTCGCATCGGCGAACTCGGCGGCCTCGGTGTGCTCAACCTCGAAGGCCTGTGGACGCGCCACGAGGACCCGCAGCCGCTGCTCGACGAGATCACCGGGCTGCCCGCCGAGGAGGCCACCCGCCGGCTCCAGGAGATCTACGCGGCCCCCATCAAGGAGGAGCTGATCGGCGCGCGCATCAAGGAGGTGCGCGACTCCGGCGTGGTGACGGCCGCCGCGCTCTCCCCGCAGCGCACCGCCCAGTTCTCCAAGGCGGTGGTGGACGCGGGTGTGGACATCTTCGTCATCCGCGGTACGACGGTCTCGGCGGAGCACGTCTCGTCCTCGCACGAGCCGCTCAACCTGAAGCAGTTCATCTACGAGCTGGACGTCCCGGTGATCGTCGGCGGCTGCGCCACCTACACGGCGGCCCTGCACCTGATGCGCACGGGCGCCGCGGGCGTCCTCGTCGGGTTCGGCGGCGGCGCCGCCCACACCACGCGCAACGTGCTCGGCATCCAGGTCCCGATGGCCACCGCGGTCGCGGACGTGGCGGCGGCCCGCCGTGACTACATGGACGAGTCCGGCGGCCGGTACGTCCACGTGATCGCCGACGGTGGTGTCGGCTGGTCCGGGGACATCCCCAAGGCGATCGCCTGCGGTGCGGACGCGGTGATGATGGGCTCCCCGCTCGCCCGTGCCACGGACGCGCCCGGCAAGGGCCACCACTGGGGCATGGAGGCGGTCAACGAGGAGCTGCCGCGCGGCAAGAAGGTCGACCTCGGAACGGTCGGCACCATCGAGGAGATCCTCACCGGCCCGTCCCACACCCCCGACGGCTCGATGAACCTCTTCGGCGCACTGCGGCGGGCGATGGCCACGACCGGTTACAGCGAGCTCAAGGAGTTCCAGCGCGTCGAGGTGACCGTGGCGGACAGCCAGCACAAGCGGTAGGTCCCGCACGACGGACAAGGGGCCGGTCATCCGAAACGGGAGACCGGCCCCTTCGCGCGCCGCGGGCCGGTCAGGCGGCCGCCTTCTGGGCGCCCGAGAACGCCGCCCACCCAGCGATCGCGAAGAACAGGAAGGTCAGCGGGTCGGCCGTCTCCTTCCACGCGTCCTGGACGACACCGAAGTGCTGGAAGAACACCTCGGAGAAGCCCAGGTCGAGCTGGTCGGCGCCGATCATCGCCTCGCCCACGAGCTGGCCGAGGTAGACGGAGCCGAGCGCGAGGAGCGTGGCGGCGATGGGGAGCAGCGGCTTGCGGCCGCCGCCGAGCCGGCCGGCCGCGAGGCCTATGACGAAGCCGACGCCGACGGCCGCCCAGCCGATCTCGTGCTTGGTGAGGCCGATGACCATGCCGTAGAGGGCGGCGGCGGCCACGGCCGCGACGACGGCACCCACCAGGCCGAGGGCGACATTGCCCCGGGGCGGCGCGGGCGGCGCCGGGGGCGGGGGTACGGCGCCGGGCTGGGCGGCGTACGGCGCGGACGCCTGCTGCTGCGCGAACGGGTTGCCGTCGGCGGGCTGCGGCTGCGACGGAGACTGCGGCTGCGGCGGTGGCGGAGCTGACTGGCTCATGACAGGAAATCCCCCCTGGTGGATCACTGTGCGAACAGCGAGATGAAGAGGCGTGCGCACACCTGTGCGACGCGAGTGAGGGGAGATTAACAGGAGCCGGTGACAACGCTCCTGGCGATTTCTCCGCGGCCGCGGAGCGGGGCTCAGAGCCGGTGCGCCGCCCCCGTCGGCGTCGCCCCGCGGGTGTCGAGGAGCAACTGTGCCTTCACCGACAGGCCCTGGAGGTCGTATGTCCGGTGCTGCTGGACCAGGATCGTCAGATCGGCGTCGGCGGCCGCCTCGTAGAGGGAGTCCGCGCGCGGGACCGGGCGGTCCAGGACGTTCCAGGACGCGATGTGCGGGTCGTGGTAGCTGACCGAGGCGCCCAGTTCCATCAGCCGGATCGCGATCTCGCGGGCGGGCGTGGCCTGCTGGTCGGCGAGGTCGGCCTTGTAGGTGACGCCGAGCAGCAGCACGCGCGCGCCGCGGGCCGACTTGCCGTGCTCGTTGAGCAGGGCGGCGGCGCGCTGGACGACGTAGCCCGGCATCCGGGTGTTGACCTGCTGGGCCAGTTCCACCATGCGCAGGCCGCGGCCGGTGACCCCGGACAGGTCCTGGGCGACCCCGTGGCCTCCGATGCCGGGGCCGGGGCGGAAGGCGTGGAAGCCGAACGGCTTGGTCTCCGCGCAGCGGATGACGTCCCACAGGTCGACGCCCAGGTCATGGCAGAGGACGGCCATCTCGTTGACGAGGGCGATGTTGACGTGCCGGAAGTTGGTCTCCAGGAGCTGCACGGTCTCGGCCTCGCGCGGGCCACGCGCGCGTACCACCTTGTCGGTGAGCCGGCCGTAGAACGCGGCCGCCGACTCCGTGCACGCCGGCGTGAGACCTCCGATGACCTTGGGGGTGTTGGCCGGGGTGAAGTCGCGGCTGCCGGGATCCACCCGACTGGGCGAGTAGGCGAGATGGAAGTCGCGCCCCGCGCGCAGGCCCGAGCCCTTCTCCAGCAGGGGCCGCAGGAAGTCCTCGGTCGTCCCCGGATGGACCGGTGACTCCAGGATCACCGTGGTGTGCGGGCGCAGCCGCTCGGCCAGGGTGCGGGCCGCGGCCTCCACGCGGCTCAGGTCGAGTCCGCCGTCGGCGCCGCGCGGGGTCGGCGCGCAGATCACGGCCGTGCGTACCCGCCCCAGCTCGGCCGGGTCCTTGGCCGCACGGAAGCCTCCCGAGAGCATCCGGCGCAGCTCGGCGGGGCTGAGCGAGCCCGCCTCCGGACCGGTGGCGTATCCGATCGTGGGGATGCCGGCGGCCACGGCGGCCTGGGCGAGGGGCAGGCCGTAGGGACCGAGTCCCATGACGGCGAGGTCTGCGGGCATGGCGTGGGCCGTCCTTCCCAGTAACCGAAGCGGGACAGGTGCGCAAGCCCTGTGGACAGGATGAGCGAAGCGCAATGTCAGACTAGGAGTAAATATGAACGTTATGTGGGATTGTGTACGTGTGTCTTCCGGGGGTTCGGTGAGCGTTGTCCACAGGCTGCGGGCGCGTGGTGGCTGAAGTCGGCCATCGCGGTCAGACTTTCGGCATGGGCCCCGCCTGCCGGGTGTGGCCGATGCGACCGACGACCGACGACGAGCCATGACCCATGGCGGCAGAGCGGGAGGCAGCGGTGAGGACAGCGACACTGGGGCCCGAGCAGCGGGCGGAGTCCTTGGCGGCCATGGCCGAGCGCGAGTTGGACGTGCTGGTGGTGGGCGGTGGAGTGGTCGGCGCGGGGACCGCGCTGGACGCGGTCACCCGCGGCCTGAACACCGCCATAGTCGAGGCCCGTGACTGGGCCTCGGGCACGTCCAGCAGGTCCAGCAAGCTGGTCCACGGCGGCCTGCGCTATCTGGAGATGCTCGACTTCGCCCTGGTCCGCGAGGCCCTCAAGGAGCGCGGCCTGCTCCTGGAACGGCTCGCCCCGCACCTGGTCAAGCCGGTGCCGTTCCTCTACCCCCTCCAGCACCAGGGCTGGGAGCGCCTGTACGCGGGCTCGGGCGTCGCGCTCTACGACGCGATGTCGATGGCCCGCGGGCACGGCCGGGGCCTGCCCCGCCACCGCCACCTGAGCCGCCGTCACGCCCTGCGCGTGGCGCCCGCCCTGCGCAAGGACGCCCTGGTCGGCGCCATCCAGTACTACGACGCCCAGATGGACGACGCCCGCTATGTGGCCACCCTGGTGCGCACGGCGGTGTCCTACGGCGCGAAGGCGGCCAACCGTGCGCGCGTGACCGGGTTCCTGCGCGAGGGCGAGCGGGTCGTCGGGGCCCGGGTGCTGGACGTGGAGGGCGGCGGGGAGTACGAGATCCACGCCCAGCAGGTCGTCAACGCGACCGGCGTGTGGACCGACGACACCCAGGCGATGGTCGGCGAGCGCGGTCAGTTCCACGTCCGTGCCTCCAAGGGCATCCACCTGGTCGTCCCCAAGGACCGCATCCACTCCACGACCGGCCTGATCCTGCGCACCGAGAAGTCGGTCCTGTTCGTCATCCCCTGGGGCCGGCACTGGATCGTCGGGACCACCGACACCGACTGGGACCTCGACAAGGCCCACCCGGCCGCCTCCAGCGCCGACATCGACTACCTGCTCAACCACGTCAACTCGGTGCTCGCGGTGCCGCTCTCCCGCGACGATGTCCAGGGCGTGTACGCGGGGCTGCGCCCGCTGCTGGCCGGCGAGTCCGACGCCACCAGCAAGCTGTCGCGCGAACACACGGTCGCGCATCCGGCACCGGGGCTCGTGGTGGTCGCGGGCGGCAAGTACACGACGTACCGGGTGATGGCCAAGGACGCGGTCGACGAGGCGGTGCACGGGCTCGACATGCGGGTCGCGGAGTGCGTCACCGAGGACATCCCGCTGCTCGGCGCGGAGGGCTACCGGGCGATGTGGAACGCGCGGGCCCGGATCGCCGCCCGTACCGGCGTCCATGTCGCCCGGGTCGAGCACCTCCTGAACCGGTACGGCTCGATGGCGGACGAACTCCTCGACCTCATCGCCGCCGACCCCGCTCTCGGCGAGCCGCTCACGGCGGCCGACGACTACCTGCGTGCCGAGGTCGTCTACGCCGCCTCCCACGAGGGTGCCCGCCATCTCGACGACGTCCTCACCCGCCGTACCCGTATCTCCATCGAGACCTTCGACCGGGGCACCCGCAGCGCCCGCGAGGCCGCCGAACTGATGGCACCCGTCCTCGGCTGGGACAAGGACCAGATCGAGCGGGAGGTCGAGCACTACGAGAAGCGGGTGGAGGCGGAACGGGAGTCCCAGCTCCAGCCGGACGACCTGACGGCGGACGCGGCCCGCCTGGGCGCCCCGGACATCGTGCCGCGGTAGGCCGCCGACGGCGGGCGGCAGCCCGGTCCTACCGGCCGCGGGGGCAGAACTCCGCCGTGAGGAGGGCGGGTTCGAGGGCCGGGTCCGCGACCGCCGTCGTGTTCACGCGGAACGTGACGACATGACGGCCGTCGGCCGAGGCGGCGCTGCGCACGTAGCTGCCCGCGATCCGGCCGTTGTGTCCCCACACGGTGGTCCCGCACGGCAGCTTCACCGGAAAGATCCCCAGGCCGTACACGCCGCGCGCGGCACGGGTGCCGAGCATCTCGCGCAGCCAGTGCGGGGGCAGCAGCCGGCCGCCCAGCAGCGCCGCGTAGAAGCGGTCCAGGTCGTCGAGCGTGGTCACCAGCTCGCCCGCGGCGCCGGCCACCCGCGGGTCGAGTCGGGTGATGTCGGAACCGTCGGCCGCGTAGGCGCGGCCGTGCGGCGCGGGCAGAGTTCTCCTCGCGCCCGGGAAGGAGGTGCCCGTCAGCCGGAGCGGTGTGATGACGCGGCGTCGCGCCTCGGCGGCGTAGGAGTGCCCGGTGACCCGGCGGACGACCATGCCGAGGACGACATAACCGGTGCTGGAGTACGCGTAGCGGCCGGGACCGGTCGAGGGGAGGGCGAGCGAGACGCGTACGGCCTGAAGCGGGGTCAGCGGGACGGCCCCGCGGGTGATCCCGGTGAAGTCGGCGAGTCCGCTGGTGTGGGACAGCAGGGCGCGCAGGGTGATCCGCCGCCCGTCGGCGCCCTGTCCGCGCAGCAGCCCCGGCAGGTAGCGCTCCACGGGATCGGACAGGGACAGCCGGTGTTCCGCCGCCAGTTGCAGGACGACGGTGGCGATGAAGGTCTTGGTGATGCTGCCGGCGCGGAAGTGGTCGGCGCGGGAGATGCCCCGGCCGGCGGACGCGTAGCGGACGTCGTCGCCGTCGTGTTCCAGAAGGGCGGCGGCGGGCACCCGGCCTTTGGAGACGAACTGTGACAGGAGCGGGTCCGTGGCCTCCGCCGAGGACGCGGACCCGGCCGCCACCGAGGCAAGCAGGGCGAGAGAGACCGGTATGGCCACCAGTGTCCGAAGCGAAGGCATCCCGATTCCTCCCTTGTCGCGGCCCATCATCCCGGCGAGCGTGACGCCCTCGTCACCGGGGGTTCCGTCCGGCCGGCCCCGATGCGCGATCAGGGGGCCCCTGGGCGTCGGGCACTTGTCGGGTGAGGGACAATGAAGGCTCTGTCAGGGCGGGTTGCATGAGGGGACGCATGTCGGAGGCGGAGCGGGCGGGTAATTCCCGTCAGGAGACTCGTCAGGACAACAGTGACCGTCTTCTCGCCGGGCGGTACCGGCTGGGACGAGTGCTCGGCCGTGGCGGCATGGGCACGGTGTGGCGTGCCGAGGACGAGACCCTCGGCCGGACGGTGGCCGTCAAGGAGCTTCGGTTCCCGTCGAACATCGACGAGGAGGAGAAGCGGCGCCTGATCACGCGCACGCTGCGCGAGGCCAAGGCGATCGCCCGGATCCGCAACAACAGCGCGGTGACGGTCTTCGACGTGGTCGAGGAGGACGACCGGCCCTGGATCGTGATGGAGCTGGTCGAGGGCAAGTCGCTGGCCGAGGTCATCCGGGAGGACGGCCTGCTCAAGCCCAGGCGCGCGGCCGAGGTCGGGCTCGCGATCCTGGACGTGCTGCGGTCGGCGCACCGCGAGGGCATCCTGCACCGGGACGTGAAGCCGTCCAACGTGCTGATCGCCGAGGGCGACGGCCGGGTCGTGCTCACCGACTTCGGTATCGCCCAGGTCGAGGGCGACCCGTCGATCACCTCCACCGGCATGCTCGTCGGTGCCCCCTCCTACATCTCCCCGGAGCGGGCCCGCGGTCACAAGCCAGGCCCGGCGGCCGACCTCTGGTCGCTCGGCGGCCTGCTGTACGCGGCGGTCGAGGGTGCCCCGCCGTACGACAAGGGGTCGGCGATCGCCACGCTGACCGCGGTGATGACCGAGCAGCTGGAGGAGCCGAAGAACGCGGGACCGCTCAGGGACGTCATCTACGGCCTGCTCACCAAGGACCCGGCCAAGCGGCTGGACGACGCCGGCGCGCGGGCGATGCTCAACGCGGTGATCAGCGCGCCGGAGGAGCCGCCCGTCGACGCCACGCGGGTCGTCCCGCTGCCTCCGCAGCCGGACGCGCCGAAGGAGGAGAAGGGCACCGCGGCCAGGCGGGGCGAGGAGGCCGGGGAGAAGCTGCGCGGAGCGCTGCGGTCCGTGCGCAAGGCCGCCGGTGCCGCGGGAGCGGCGGGTGCCTCGTCCGTGGCCCGGTCGAAGAGCACCGCCGCCGAGGCGGCCGCCTCCAAGGGCCCGACCGGTTCCGGTTCGGCCCCGGTTGCCGGTTCCACCGGCGGTGCGCGTCCCACCGGCGGTCCTCTCTCCGGTGCCGCCGCCGGCGCGGGCAGCGGACCGGCGGGGACCGGGCCCGCCGCCGGCAAGGCGGATTCCGGGTGGCCCGTGATGCCGCCGCCGGACCTGGACCTGGCACCCCGGTCCGTGCCCCGGGCCCCGATCACGGACGTGGTACCGAAGCGGACCCTGGTGATCATCGCCGTGGTGGTGGCCCTCGCGGTGCTCGGCACCGTGCTCGCCCTCACACTGGGCGGCGGCGACGGGGACGGCAAGGGAAGCGGCAAGAGCGGCGGTTCCAAGGCGGTGGCCACCTCGGGCGCGAGCACGGGTGCGGGTTCCGGTTCCGGTTCGGGCTCCGGTTCGGGGTCCGGCGGGGGGGCCTCCACCAAGGAGGACACGAGCGGCGGCACGGAGACGGACGGTGACTCCGCGGCGGCCTCGACCTCCGGGAACTCGGGGGACACCGGCACGTCGGACGACAACGGTTCCTCGACGTCGAACTCCAGTGGCAGTGACGACGGCAGCACCTCGGTGGCGCAGAAGTACGACGGGGGCCAGGGGTACTCGATCGGGCTGCCCAAGGGCTGGAAGTTCCAGACCGGCAGCTCCGCCGGAGACCGGTTCACCGGGCCCGACGGGCAGAAGCTGCTGGTCGCGTGGACGAGCACGCCCAAGGACGACCCGGTGGCGGACTGGAAGAACCAGGAGCGCTACATGGTGCGCTCCCAGTACCAGAAGATCCGCATAGCGCAGGTGAGCTACCGCGGCTGGAACACGGCCGACTGGGAGTTCACCTACGTCGACGGCGGCACCCGGTACCGGACCGTCGACCGGGGGTTCGTCGTCAGCCCGAAGCAGGGGTACGCGCTGATGTACACCGCGAAGGCCGCCGACTGGAGCGGTGAGCTGCGCGAGAACACCTGGAAGACGTTGACGGCGAGCTTCGAGCCCAAGTGACAAATTCGCATCCCCTCATTGCGATTTGCCTCCGGCACGTATCGTGAGTGGTTGCGGACCGTACGCATCCAGGTAGGTATGCGGAACGGCCCGCGAAACGAGCGGATTTGACCACCGGCCGGCCGGGGGAGGCAACGTGGACGACTACGCGGGTCGGGTACTCGCCGACCGCTACCGCCTGCCCCTGCCCCCCTCCGACGAGTACGAACACACCGAGACCCGGGCCTTCGACACCTACAGCGGGCAGGAAGTGTACGTCCGGCAGGTGCCGTTGCCGGAGGTCGTCGAGGCGGAGGTGCTCGACGCCGAGGGGCTGCCCGACGGGTTCACGGCCCGTGACCGTGGCGCGCGTCGGCCACCGGCCGCCCGCACCGCGACACGCCGGCCGAGCGATCCGGCGGTGCGCCGCGCCGTGGAGGCCGCGCAGGCCGCCGCCCGGATACCCGACCATCCCCGGCTCGACCAGGTCTTCGACGTGTTCGCCGAGGGCGGTTCGCTCTGGATCGTCAGCGAGTTCGTGGCCGCGCGGTCGTTGGCGAGCATGCTCGCCGAGCGGACACTGTCGCCGTACCGGGCGGCCGAGGTCGCCTCGGACGTGCTGATGGCGCTCCGGGTGCTGCACGCGCACGGCTGGGTGCACCGCAACATCACCGCCCGCACGGTCCTGGTCTGCGACGACGGCCGGGTGATGCTGACCGGCCTCGCGGTCGGAGCGGCGGAAGAGGCACTGTGCGGGTACGACCCGGTGCCGGATGGGGACGGCGGCGCGGAGGCGGAAGGTTCCGCCACACCCGGCGGTTCGGCCGGTCCCGGAGGTCCTGGCGGCCTCGCCGTCGGGGGCATCGGAAGCACGGGTGGTGCGTCGGGTGGTACGGCCGGCGCGCGGCGGGCGCCCGGCGCGCCGGAGACGGATCCCGAGGCCGCGCGGCGCGCCGCCATCCAGGCCCGGGCGGCCGGCGGGTTGCCGGGAGCCGGACCGGAGGAGGGTTCGGGCGGCCCCGGTACGGGCGCGGTGGAGCGGCGCGCGCTGGAGAGCGGTGGGGACGTCCGGGCCGCACGGGCCGGGGCGATCGCCGCGTACCGGGCGGGGGCCAGGGCCGCGGCCCGGGTCCAGGAGTCCCAGCAGAACGGGCGGGCCGCGCTTCCCGGCGCCCGGCCGCCGGCCGACACGGACACCGGAACCGGTACGCCCGTACCGCGCCCGTCCTACGGTCCGGACCAGGCCAACGGCGCCGCACGGTCGCCGTACGCGGGCGGGGCCGTTCAACCGCCCTACGCCCCGGGACACGAGGGCGGGGCGGCTCAGCCGCCGTACGCGAACGGGCAGGCGCACCTGGAGGTGGAGGCGCCGGGCGGCGAGCAGCGGGCCTCGGGCAGTGTGCCGCCCGGGCAGATCGCCGATCCGTACGGGGTGGCCGGTGCGCCCTCGCCCTGGCACGGGGCGGTACCCCGCCCCGGCACGCCGGCCGCGGAGCGCACCGCGCTTGCGGCGCTCGGCCCCGGCGCCGACCTCCCGCGACCGGTCGTGTCCGCGCAGCCCCCCCGCTGGGGCGAACCGGGCGCCGTCGTGACCGGGCGGCGCGGGCCCGCCACCGCGCTGGCCGCCGAGCGGGCCCGGCAGGTGCGGATGACCGTGGTCGGGCCGGTGACCGAGCGCTGGGCGCCGGAACAGGCCGGGCCCGTGCACGAGAACTGGCAGCTGGCGGCGCCCATCGGGCCGGCCACCGACCTGTGGGCGCTCGGCGCGCTGCTCTTCAGGGCCGTGCAGGGACACGCGCCGTATCCGGAGGAGTCGACGGCCGAGCTGGTGCAGCTGGTGTGCTCGGAGCCGCCCGCCTTCGCGGAGGAGTGCGGATCGCTCCGGCCGGTCGTGGAGTCGCTGCTGCGCCAGGACCCCACCGAGCGGCTGGACTTCGAGGAACTGCGCGGCTGGCTGCGTTCGCTGGTGCGGTCCGCGCCCGAGCCGGACGCCGGCACGCATGTCGTCTCCGCTCCGCCCGCCGCCGACCCGGCCCGGCTGCCGATCGTCCGGCGGCGCGGGCAGCTGGTGCGCTGGCGGCGGGCCGGACTTCCGGCGACCGGTCCGCACGGCCGCCACAAGCGGGCCCGTCAGGAGGCCAAGTCCCCGCGCAGGCTGGGCCGTACGCTGCTTCTGCTGGTGCTGCTCCTGCTGGCCGCCGCGGTCGCGTACGCCATGCTGTTCCTGCCGAAGAAGGACAGCGCGGACAACGGCGGCGCGGCGCGGGGCGACCGGACGGGCACGGCCGGCGAGGCCAGTGCCGCGCCGAGTCCGAGCCCCACCCCCGGGCGGACACCGACGCAGACGACGACGCCGTCCACCGAGACGCAGACCACCGCCGGTTCGACGGGCGGCGCCACGGCCGCCGACGGCTTCACCCTGCGCGACGACCCGGACGGCTTCCAGGTCGCCGTCGCCCAGGGCTGGAGCCGCGCACCGCGCAACGGCAGCGGCCAGGTGATCTACTCGCACGGGAAGTTCGAGCTGATCGTCGTCCCCGGGCGGGACGGCGCGGCGGCCTACGGCAACGACCCGATGACGTACCAGCGGGACAAGGAGCGGGAGTTGCAGCCGTACCGGGACTCCAGCTGGGCCACGGCGGGCGGGCTGCGGACCATCACGGTGGGTCAGCAGGTGTCGGCCGAGGGGCAGTTCACCTGGACGGACAGCGGGCAGGGCGACCTGTTCGTACGGAACATGGTGTTCCTGATCCACGGGCGGTACCACGTCGTGCAGGTCCGCGGCCCGGAGTCGGAACGGGACGAGGTCACACGGCTGTACGAGCAGGCCTCGTCGACGTACAAGTACACGGGCTGAGCGTCAACGCCGGTGCGGGTCGAATGGTTCCCGTTCCGAAGGGCGGATTCTGTTCACTTTCCGTGCCGAAAGCGAAAACCGTCACAGTGCTGTCTCCGTGGGACCCCACCCGTTCCATGACCGCAGGGGGGTCCTTAGTCTGACCCTGACAAGACCATTGCGGGGCAACGTGAATCAGATGCAGGGCCTGCTCATCGCGGGCCGCTACCGGCTGGCCGACATCATCGGCAGCGGCGGCATGGGCCGGGTGTGGCGCGCCCACGACGAAGTGCTGCACCGAGCCGTCGCCATCAAGGAGTTGACGGCCGCGCTCTACGTCTCCGAGAGCGACCAGGCCGTCCTGCTGGCCCGCACCCGGGCGGAGGCCCGGGCCGCGGCGCGCATCAACCACTCCGCCGTTGTCACCGTCCACGACGTCCTCGAACACGACGGCCGGCCGTGGATCGTCATGGAGCTGGTCGAGGGCCACTCGCTGGCCGACGAGGTCAAGGAACGCGGGCGCGTGGAGCCGCGGGAGGCCGCGCGGATCGGACTGTGGGTGCTGCGCGCGCTGCGCGCCGCGCACAGCGCCGGCGTGCTGCACCGGGACATCAAGCCCGGCAACGTCCTGCTCGGCCGGGACGGCCGGGTCCTCCTCACCGACTTCGGCATCGCGCAGATCGAGGGCGACACCACGATCACCCGTACCGGGGAAGTCGTCGGATCCGTCGACTATCTCGCGCCGGAGCGCGTGCGCGGGCACGACCCCGGGCCGTCCTCCGACCTGTGGGCGCTGGGCGCGACACTGTACACCGCCGTGGAGGGGCGTTCGCCGTTCCGCCGCACCTCACCGCTGACCACCATGCAGGCCGTCGTCGAGGACGAGGCCACCGAACCGCGCAACGCGGGCCCGCTGGAACCGGTCATCACCGCGCTGCTGCGCAAGGAACCCGACCAGCGGCCCGGGCCCGAGGAGACCGAGCAGATGCTCGCCGAGGCGGCGGAGGGACGACGGCCGAGCGGGGCGCAAAAGTACGTGCCGACGCAGTCGCACGTCGGTGGGACCTGGCTGGACTCCGGGGGCTCGCAGGAGCGCCCGTACGGCGGCTCGCAGGGCGGGGCGTACGGGAGTTCGTACGGCGGGCAGCGCTCCCCGGGGGGCTCCACGACCTCGCCGGCGGCCGTCGGCGCGCCGTCCGCCCCCGTCGCCGTCCAGCCCAAGCGGCGCCGGCTGCGCACGCTCGCGCTCGTCGTCGCCGTGGCCGCGCTGCTCGGCGGTGGCACGGCCGTCGCCATGAAGAAGTGGGACTCCGGACAGCAGCAGGACGACACCGGCAGTGTGATCACGCCGGCCACGTCCGGTTCCACCTCTTCGGGCGGCGCGACGGGGGCACCGGGCGGCACGATTCCCGCGGGCTGGAAGCGGTACGAAGACCCTGTGGGCTTCACGCTGTACCTGCCCGCGGGTTGGAAGCGCTCGGTGTCCATCAAGAAGACGGACGGTCTGGAGCAGATCGACTACTCGCCCGACGGGGGCACGCACCTCGTACGCGTCGCTGTCGACACTTCATCCGACTTCAGCAACGCGTACGACCACTTGCGCAACCTTGAGGGGCAACTCGCCCGGAAGCTGGTGGACTTCAAGACGGTGAGCCTGACGAAGGACACGTACCGCGATCTGCCGAGCTCCCGCTGGGAGTACACGTGGACCGCGCTGCCGAAGGACGCGAAGGTGCCTGGGCCGTACCGGGCCGTCGACGTCGGCTACTTCACCGGCGACGGCGTCGAGTACGCGATCTACACGGCCTCACCGACCGACGACTGGGCCACCACCAGCAAGCAGTTCACCTCCGTCCTCCAGGGCTGGCGGGAGGGCGAAGTCGCGCCGTGAGGGCGTCGAGCGGCGCTCAGGCCCAGTCCGCGCAGGTGTGCCCGCCGACTATCTCGTCCCCTTCCCAGACCGCCACGCTCACACCGGCATAGCGGAGCCAATGGCCGGTGCTCGACGCGTGAGTGCTGAAGGTGAGAGTCGATCCGTTTCCGTCGTATTCGTGGTGCCAGGTCCAATCCTTCAGGTTCTCGCCGCCGTCGGAGGAGATGAGTTCAATGGCGACGTGGTGACCGTCGGCGGGGGTGTCCTTCACCCAGCCGCTGATGTCCACGTAATTGTCCGACCAGTTGGTGAACGTGAGGCTCCCCGAGGCGCCGGACGTGGAGCACGACGCGCCGCCACTCGCCGCGCTGGCATCGGTCACCGTGGCCGTGGCGAATATGGCCGCCGCCGCGACACTCGTGACGGAAGGCGCTTCCATGTGTTCTCCATAAAGGCAAAATAAGGTTTCCATGATTCACTTGGTAGCGCTTTTCCGGTCGCCCGCTTCGCCTTGCTCGGGGCTTATGCCCGGGCGGCTTGCCATGTCCCGTATCCATTTCAAAACCCGATGTGGCCGAAAATGATCACCTCTGATGGTTGCCGCGGCGGCACACTTGGCCGGTCACCGTCCGGAAGAGATCCGTCCGGCGGGGCATCATGGTGGCCATGGGGACCGACGGGGAAGCCGTCCGGCTGATCGCGGGGCGTTATCGCCTTCAGACGCGGCTCGGGCGCGGCGGAATGGGTGTCGTGTGGCGCGCCACCGACCAGTTGCTCGGCCGGCAGGTCGCCGTGAAGGAACTCACCGTCGACGACTCGCTCCCGGACGACGACGCCCGGCTGCGCCGCGACCGCACCCTGCGTGAGGCGCAGGCCGTCGCGCAGCTGCACCACCCGCACATCATCGTGGTGCACGACGTGGTCGAGGAGGGCGAACGGCCCTACATCGTCATGGAGCTGGTCGTCGGGGGTTCGCTCGCCGACCTGATCTCGCGGAACGGCCCGGTGGACGTCGGGGAGGCCGCGCGGATCGGGATCGCCCTGCTGAGCGCGTTGCGGACGGCGCACACGGCCGGGGTGCTGCACCGGGACATCAAACCGGCGAACGTGCTCGTCGAGACGGCCACCGGGCGTGTCGTCCTCACCGACTTCGGGATCGCCCAGGTCGCGGGCGCCACCACGCTCACCGAGACCGGCTCCTTCGTCGGATCGCCCGAGTACACCGCACCCGAGCGGATGTCCGGCGCCCGGTCCGGTCCCGCCTCCGACCTGTGGTCGCTGGGTGTGCTGCTGTGCGCGGCTCTCAGCGGCGAGTCACCGTTCCGGCGCGACTCGCTCGGCGGGATCCTGCACGCCGTGGTCTCCGACGAGATCCGGCCACCCGCTCAGTCGGAGCCGCTGCTGCCGGTGGTCCGCGGGCTGCTGGAGCGGGACCCCGAGCGGCGGCTGGGCGCGGCGGAGGCCGAGCGGATGCTGCGCGGGTTCCTGGAGACGGGGACCGTGACGCCCGCCCGGGCGGCGGAGGGCGTCGGTGTCCCCGCCTACACGCCGACCCAGCGGGACGTGCCCTGGCCACCGGCCCCGGCACCGGCTCGGCCGCCCCGGCCCTCGCCCCGCGGGGTGCTGGTCGCCGCGCTGCTGGTCGCGGCGATGGCCGGGGCCGGAGTGTCGGCGGCCGTACTGCTGTTCAACGGCGGCGCAGGGGGTGGCGGCACCCCGGCCCCCGGGACCACGGCGACCGCCGCCACGGCACGCCCGACGGCCACCACCCCGTCCCCGGGGTCCCCGTCGGCCGCGTCGTCCCCTTCACCGTCGCCCTCGGCCGCCAACTCCTCTCCCGCGCCCTCCGGTTACCGTCTCGCGCGGGACCCTGGCGGCTTCTCCCTGGCCGTACCGGAGGACTTCACCCGCGACCCGCAGGGCCGGCGCGTCTTCTACCTGTCGCCCGGGCAGGCCTTCCGGCTCGGCATCAGGGTCTCGGAGCCGCAGACCGGCGGACCGGGGACGGCGATGCGGCGGGCGGCCGCCGAAGGACCGAGCACGAACCCCGGCTACCACGACGGCCGGGTCACCGACACCACCCACTCCGGACACCCCGCCGCCTTCTGGGAGTTCACCTGGAAGGGGTTCAGCGCGGCGGAGGGCCCCCGGCACACCTACGACCTGTGCTGGGAGGAGGGCGGCCGGATGTACGACGTGTGGGTGTCCGCACCGGTCGGGAAGGTGCGGGAGGCGCGGGAGTACTTCGACGTGGCGGTGGACACGTTCGTGGCGGGGTGAGCGCCTGGCGCCGGGTGCGGACGCCAAATGCGTTGCGTGGGACGGGAGTCGTGGCCATCCTCCTCTTGGCCCGGTGTTGACCCGGGCTTGTCACGGACATGGGGAGAGGTCTTGAGGATGACGAGGGTGGGGCGGGGTACGGCGGTGTCGTGCGCGTTCGCCGTACTGGCGGTGGCCGCTGCGGTGCCGGTCGCGGCGGCCGCGCCGGCCGAGAGCGGGGCGGTGCCGGCGGCACCCGTCGTCTCGTCGGCCGAGTACCCGGACGACGGTGCCTGGCACGACGGTGTCGGCACGTACGGCACGTTCACCATCGACTCGGCCTCCGACGACGTCGTCTCGTACCGGTACAGCTGGCTCGGCGACACCACGCACACCCTCACGCCGGCCGTGCCCGGCGGACCGGTCGCGTTCCGCTGGCTGCCGGAGCGCGACACGGCCACCTACCTCCAGGCGCAGGCCGTCGACGCCACCGGCAGGGTCAGCGCGCAGACCACCTACTACGTGCGGGTCACGCGGGGCCGCCCGGCCGTCACCCACTGGGACCCGCAGCACCCCTCGGGCGCCACGCCCGGCACCGGCGTCACCCTCGACGCCTCCGGCCCGTCCGGGACGAGCGTGGCCTCCGCCGCCGCGCTGGACGGCACGGACGAGGGATACCTGAGCCTCGATCCGGCCGCGAACCCGCCGGGCACCTTCGCCGTCGACGCCTGGGTGCGGCCCGACACCCTCGACGGTCCCGCGACCGCGGTCAGCCGCGGCTCCGGCTTCACCCTGGGCACCGCGACCGACCCGGCGACCGGCCTGCCCGTCTGGTCCTTCACCCTCCCCACCCGGGACGGCGGCACCGCGCGCGTCACCGGCGGCGCTCCCGAGCGGGGCGAGTGGGCCCACCTCGCCGCCGTGTACGACGCCGAGGCGGGGACCGCGCGGCTGTACGTCGACGGGAGCCCGGCCGGCACGGCGGCCAGAGGCGTCACGGCGGCCGGCGGCGCGGCGGCGGCACTGCGGCTCGGCGCCGACGGTACCGGCGGTCACTGGCACGGGCTGCTCACCGACGTGAACGTCTGGGACCGCGTGCTCGTGGCGGCGGAGGCCGACGGCGCGGCCGCGCGCTCGGCACAACGGATCGGTTACTGGGACCTGGACAGCGCCACTGGCGGCAGCAGCCCGGCCCGGGCCGGCGGCGCGCCGCTCACCCTCGCCGGGGACGCCACCGTCAACACCGGGAGCGACGACTGCGCCGTCGACCCCGACTGCGTGCCGGCCGACTACCCCCTGTGGGGCACCGGGGACCTCCTCCTCGACGGTGACGGCGACTACGCGAGCACCCCGACCGCGGTCATCCCGACCGACGCCGGGTTCTCCGTCACCGCGCACGCCCGCATCGACACCGGCGCCGCCGGCCACGACATGACGGTGCTGTCCCAGCCCGGCGCCCACACCGACCTGTTCACCCTGCGCTATGTCGCCGCCTCGCAGAGCTGGGAGGCGGTGGTGGCCCACGAGGACAGGGCCGGCGCGCCCACCACGACGGTCAGCGCGCCCGCCGACTGGGCCGCGTCGAGCGACGAGTACCTCGTGGTGGTGTACGACGAGAAGGCCGACCAGCTCCGCCTCTACGTCACCTACGACCAGCCCGCCGCCACGGCCGACGTCGCCGGTGAGAACGTCTGGACGCCGGCCGGTTCACTCCAGGTCGGCCGCACGCGTACACCTGACGGCGGTACCGACTACCTGGCCGGCGCGATCGACGAGGTGCACACCTACGCGGGCGTCCTGACCCGGACCCAGATCGCCCAACTCGCCATCGGTGGCATCGACATGTGACGGCCGTGGGCTCTCCGCGAGCCCCCTCCGGGACCTCTCCGGGCCCCTTCCGCAGGACGGGGCCCGGACTCCGCGGTCCGCTGACCGTGCCGCTTCGACAAGGGCATGGTGCGCAAGGTACTCATGTGGCATGAGTGAAGACGGCGAACGGCCGGTCGGGGAACGTCTGATCGGCGGGCGCTACCGGCTCGCCGGGCGCATCGGCTCCGGGCCGACCGGCACCGTGTGGCGCGCCCGCGACGAGCAGGACGGACGGCAGGTCGCCGTCAAGGAGCCGCGCCTGACCGGCGAGCCGGACGCCGAGGAGCGGCAGCGCGCCGCACACCGTCTGCTGCACGAGGCCCGGGCCGCCGCTCGCGTCGACCATCCGGCCGCCGTCGCCATTCTCGACGTCCTGCTGGAGGACGAACTTCCCTGGGTGGTCATGGAGTTGGTGGAAGGGCCGTCCCTCCGGGAAGCTCTCGCCGCGCACGGCCCGCTGGCCCCCGCCGAGGCCGCCCGGATCGGGCTCGCGGTGCTCGGCGCGCTGCACGCCGCCCACAGCGTCGGCATCGTGCACCGTGACCTCAAACCGTCCAATGTTCTCCTGGAGGCCGCAGGCGAGCGGGTCGTGCTGACCGACTTCGGCATCGGCGCGGGACAGCAGGGGCAGCAGGGGCACGAGGAGCAGCAGAGGCAAGACGGGCGCCAGGGGCAGGGCGACCGCGGGGACCGCGCCGCCTCCGACGGATTCCTGGCGCCCGAGTGCGCCGCTGGGCGCGGCGCCGGTCCCGCCTCCGACCTGTGGTCGCTGGGCGCGCTGCTGCGGGCGGCGACCGCCGCGGACGCCGGCCCCCTCGGCCCGCTCCTGGAGCGGCTCCTGGCCGCCGAGCCGGAGGCCCGGCCGGCCGCTCCGGAGACGGCCGAGGCCCTGGCCAAGGTCGCCGGGGCGGCCGTGCCGGAGTGGGTCACGGAACCCCCGGCGCCCGCACCGTCGTCGCACCCGGCCGCACCGCCCCCGACGGCCCCCGAACCGCGACGCCTGACCCCCTTCGCCGCCCTCGGCCTCCTTCTCGCCAAAAAACCCGAACGCGGCTGACCGACGCTGATCGTCCCCGTCCAACCGCCTGATCAGCGCATTCCCTGCCAGTGATCGCTGGCAGTATGTGTGCAGTCGGTGAATCCGGGTTACCCACGGGTACCCAAAGGCCCGCTCCGCGCATACCCTGCGGCTCATGACGGACTCGCAGGCCCCGGCCCCCGCACCGGCCACCACCGGCACGAACCCGCTCGCCCCCGCCCCCGCAGGGGCCCGAACCGCGGCCGACGTGGTCACGCCCGAGCTGGTCGCCCAGCTCACCAAGGGCGTCGTCGGCTCCGGCCGTACGGCCAACCACACGCCCTTCACCGGCGAGAAGCTGGCCGACCTGCCCGAGTCCACGCCCGAGGACGTGGCGAAGGCCTTCGACGCGGCGCGCGCCGCGCAGGCCGTGTGGGCGCAGGTGCCGGTACGGCAGCGCGCGGCCGTCCTGCTCCGCTTCCACGACCTGGTGCTGGCCCGGCAGGCGGAGGTCCTCGACCTCATCCAGCTGGAGACCGGCAAGGCCCGCCTGCACGCGCACGAGGAGGTGCAGGCCGTCGCCGTCGCCGCCCGCCACTACGGCCGCAAAGCCCCCTCCTATCTGAGGCCGAAGCGGCACGCGGGCGCCATGCCCACCCTCACCAAGGTCACCGAACTGCGCCATCCGCGGGGCGTGGTCGGCCAGATCGCCCCCTGGAACTACCCCCTGGAACTCTCCGTCGGCGACGCGCTGCCCGCCTTCGCCGCGGGCAACGCGGTCGTCATGAAGCCGGACACCGAGACCTGCCTGACCGCCCTGTGGGCCCGTGACATCCTCATCGAGGCCGGACTGCCCGCCGGCGTCTTCCAGGTGGTCCTCGGCGAGGGCCCGGTCGTCGGCCCCGAGGTCGTCCGGCACGCGGACTACGTCTCCTTCACCGGCTCCACCCGCACCGGGCGCCAGGTCGCGCAGGGTGCGGCGGCCCGGCTCGTCGGCGTCTCCCTGGAACTCGGCGGCAAGAACGCCATGCTGGTCCTCGAGGACGCCGACATCGAGAAGGCGGCGGCCGGCGCGGTCCGCGCCTGTTTCTCCTCGGCCGGCCAGCTCTGCATCTCCATCGAGCGGCTGTACGTCCACGAGTCGGTCGCGGACGCCTTCGTCGAGCGGTTCGCGGCCCGCACCAGGGCCATGCGCCTGGGCAGGTCCCTCGCCTACGGCGCGGACATGGGATCCCTGGTGGGTGAGCGACAGCTGGAGACCGTCTCCCGGCATGTGGCGGAGGCCGTGGAGAAGGGCGCGACCGTCGTCGCCGGCGGCACGGCCCGCCCCGACATCGGCCCCTACTTCTACGAGCCGACCATTCTCGACGGCGTCGAGGACGCGATGGCCGTCTGCGCGGAGGAGACCTTCGGCCCGGTCGTCTCCCTCTACCGCTTCAAGACGGAGGAGGAGGCCATCGAGCACGCCAACGCGACGCCGTACGGCCTGAACTCCTCGGTCTGGACGAAGAACGGCGGCCGCGGCCGCGAGGTCGCCGCCCGTCTGCGCACCGGCACGGTCAACGTCAACGAGGGCTACGCCCCCGCCTACGGCAGCGTCCAGTCCCCGATGGGCGGCATGAAGGACTCGGGCCTCGGCCGTCGGCACGGTTCGGAGGGCATCCTCAAGTACACGGAGGCGCAGACCGTCGCGCAGCAGCGCCTGCTCCCCATGGCCCCCTCCCTCGGCATGGACGACGAGAGGTACGCCGCCTTCATGAGCACCAGCCTGAAGGTGATGAAGGCACTGAGGCTGCGCTGAGCGCCCCATGAGGGGCGCGGAGAACTGCGCGATCGACCACTGACGGCCCGCACGCGAAACTCAACGAGGAGCACCCGTGCCCCAGGACACCTACGACTACGACGTCATCGTCGTCGGCTCCGGCTTCGGCGGTTCCGTCGCCGCCCTGCGCCTGACGGAAAAGGGCTACACCGTGGGCGTCCTGGAGGCCGGCCGCCGCTTCACCCGCGAAACCCTCCCCAAGAACTCCTGGGACATCAAGAACTACCTCTGGGCGCCCAGGCTCGGCTGCTTCGGCATCCAGCGCATCCATCTGCTCGGCAACGTCATGGTGCTGGCCGGCGCGGGTGTCGGCGGCGGCTCGCTCAACTACGCCAACACCCTCTACGTCCCGCCGAAGGCCTTCTTCGACGACCCCCAGTGGCGTGACATCACCGACTGGCAGGAGGAGTTGAGTCCCTACTACGACCAGGCGCAGCGCATGCTCGGCGTACGGCTCAACCCGACGATGACCCCCTCCGACGTCCACCTGAAGGCGGCGGCGGAGAAGCTCGGCGTCGGCGACACCTTCCACCTCGCCCCCGTCGGTGTCTTCTTCGGCGACGGCAAGGACGCCTCCGGCGAGGCGAAGGCCGCACCCGGCGACCAGGTGGCCGACCCCTACTTCGGCGGTGCCGGCCCCGCCCGCAACGCCTGCACCGAGTGCGGCGAGTGCATGACCGGCTGCCGGCACGGCGCGAAGAACACCCTCAACGAGAACTACCTCCATCTCGCCGAGCGGGCGGGCGCCGTCGTCCACCCCATGACCACCGTCGTCTCCGTCACCGACGACTCCCGGGGCGGCTACGCGATCGCGACCCTGCCCACCGACGACAAGAAGGCGCAGGGCCGGATCCTCACCGCGCGCCGGGTCGTCGTCGCGGCCGGCACCTACGGCACCCAGACGCTGCTGCACCGGATGAAGGCCGGCGGCCAACTGCCCTATCTCTCCGACCGGCTGGGCGACCTCACCCGTACCAACTCCGAGGCCCTGGTGGGCGCCCAGACCGACGACCGCCGCTACCGCAGGGCGCACGGCACCCCGAAGGCCGACTTCACCAGGGGCGTCGCGATCACCTCGTCGATCCACCCGGACGAGAACACGCACATCGAGCCGGTCCGCTACGGCAAGGGCTCCAACGCGATGGGCGGCATGTCCATCCTCCAGGTGCCGTACGCGGAGGGCTCCTCCCGCGTCCTCGGCTGGCTGGCGAACGCGGCCCGCCACCCGCTGCTCGTGCTGCGCTCGCTCTCCAACCGGCGCTGGTCCGAGCGGACCATCATCGGCCTGGTGATGCAGTCGCTGGACAACTCCCTGACGACGTACCTGAAACCGGACGGCGTCGGCAAGGGCCTGCTCACCGCCCGGCAGGGGCACGGTGCCCCCAACCCCAAGCAGATCAAGGCCGCTTCCGAGGCCGCCACCGTGCTCGCCGCCGAGATCAACGGCTTCGCCGGCAGCAACGTCGGCGAACTGATGGGCACCCCGCTCACCGCGCACTTCCTCGGCGGCTGCCCGATCGGCGACTCGCGCGAGAGCGGGGTCATCGACCCGTACCACCGGCTCTACGGCCACCCGGGCATCTCGGTCGTGGACGGCGCGGCCGTCTCGGCCAACCTGGGCGTGAACCCGTCCCTCACCATCACCGCGCAGGCCGAGCGCGCGATGTCGTACTGGCCCAACAAGGGTGAGGCGGACCCGCGGCCCCGGCAGGGCGAGGCGTACCAGCGGCTGCGGGCGGTGGAGCCGCACCGCCCCGCGGTCCCGGCGGAGGCTTTCGGAGCGCTGCGCCTGCCGTTCCTCGACGTCCCGGCCGTCCCCCCGAAGAAGTAGGCCCGGGCGTCACGCCTCCGGACGCCGAAGAGGGACCTGTGCCCCCCTCCGAGCCCAGGTCCCTCCTCGTCCGGTGCGCGCGGCCGCCGTGCGACGACGGTCCGCGCGACCTCGTTCACATGGCTACGCGCTCACCCCGGCCTTGCGGCGCCGCACCACGAACACCGCGCCGGCGCCGGCCACGACGGCGACTCCGCCGACGAGGCCGATGACCGGGAGGGCCGAACTGGAGCCGGTCTCGGCCAGGTTGCCGGTCGGCAGGTCGGAGACCTCGCCCTGCGGCCGCTTCACGGAGTCCTTGCCGCCGTCGTCGCTCGGCGTGGCCGTACCCGGGTCCGGGTTGGACGAGCCGGCCTTGAGGACCGTGAAGTCGTACTGGGCCCAGCCCTCGGCGATGCAGTCCTGGCCGTCGACCTTGTCGAGGTAGGCGCCGGAGCCGAAGGAGTAGGCGTCACCCGCGGGCGCCTTGGCGTCGATGGAGACCCGCAGGTCGACCGACTTGCTCGCGCCGGACTTGAGCTTCTCCACGTAGAAGAAGTAGTCGCCGGCCCAGTCGTCGCTGCCGATCCGGTCCCAGGAGCCGGTGTCGGGGTTCTTGAACTCCAGGTCGACGTACGGGCTGAGGAACTTCGACTCGCTGAGCTCGTAGTTCTCGATCTCGGCGTAGAAGGCGACACCGTCGACATCGGTCTTGGACTCGTTGGTCACCACCAGCTTGAAGCCGTGGAAGCCGTCACCCGCGACGATCTTGCCGGGCAGGCCCTTGATGTCGGCGGACACCTTGGCGTTGCCGAAGTCCTCGTCGAGGTCCTCGCAGTACGGGACGTCCGGGTCGGACGGGTCCTCGCTGGGTTCCGCCGACTCGGACGGCTCGGCCGAGGCGGACGTGCTGGCACTGGCACTGGCGCTCGCGCTGTCGCTGGGCGAGGCGGACGCCGACGCGGACTCGGACGCCGGCGCGCTCTCGCTCGGCGAGACGGAGTCCGACGGGGAGGCCGAGGCGGAGTCGCTCGGGATCTCGCTCGGCGCGCTCTCGGACGCGGACGGCAGGTCGTCCGCGAAGGCGGCCGGCGCGGACAGCAGGGCCATGGGTGCGATGGCAGCCGTGGCGGCTGCTGCGGCCATGGCGCGGCGAAGCTTCATGAGGACCCCCGTGAATCAGGTACGGCAGGCGGATGTAACCGCTGGTTCCGCTGATGTGACCGGTGAATCCGGTGAATGGTTGCCTCCACATTCACCGAATTCTTATGTGACGGTCATCACTTCCGGGTCCGCGACGGGGTGGGCATGTCCACAGCGGATTCCGAGGTTATTCTCGCCCCCGTCGAACGGCCGAGCGAGAGAGTGCCATGTCTGACAGACGGTCCGAGCAGTCGCCGGGGGACGAGCCGTCGTCGTCCTCCTCCATACCCGATGAGGTGTGGGAGCGGTTCATTCGCGATTCCGAGCGCGACATCCGCAGGTCCGCTCCGAAGGAGCCCTCCGCCCGTGCCCGTCAGGTGACCGAGCGGCTCAGGGGGCAGCAGGAGCCCGAGGGCTGGCGGACCGGGCCCGCCTGGCAGGAGATGAACGGGCGGACCACGCGGCGCCGCAAGGTGTGGGCGGTGATCGGCCTGCCGGTGGCGATCGCCGTCGCCGTGGTGGCGATGCGGCCGTCGCTGATCCCCGGCGATCCCTTCGGCTCGGCCTCCGGCGCGGACACCGCCGTCACGCAGCTTCCCGCCGAGACCGCCGCCCCGACCGCGGCACCGTCCGCGGTCGCCCCCGAAACCCCCACCCTGGCCCACCCGTTCGCCGGTTCCCCGGCGCTGCGCTGGGCCGACGGCGAGGCCGGCATCGTGCTGCCGAAGGCCACCGCGCTCGGCTCGATTCCCAAGGACCGCGTCGAACTGGCCCTCCGGCAGACCAGGAAGCTGCTGGTCGACGCGAACCTCAACCCCGAGGTCGTGGCCGGCGCGCACCCCGACGCCGCTCTCGCAGTGCTCGACCCCAGGCAGCCCCGCCTCCTCGACGAGCTCGACACCGCGCTGCGCCACCCCAGCAAGGCCCACGACCCGCTGTCCCTCTTCAGCCGCTTCGACCCCGAGGACGTGATGCCGGCCGGCAAGGTCGTCAAGACCCGCGGCCGGATCACCTTCGCCAAGGGCAAGTTCGCGGGCGTGGCCGTGCACGCGGACTTCACCTTCGTCTACCCGGTGGTCCCCGTCGACGGCTCGGGCGAGGTCACCCGCACGATCGTGCGCCGGGTCGTCGACACCGAACTCCCCGACCCGACGCGCTACCGGGTCACCCCCGGCCGCCTGACCCTGGTGAGCTACGACGAGGACGCCGGCAACTCGGCCTGCGGCATCGACGACGGTTTTCTGCACCCGCAGTTCCCGTCCCACGCGCCGACCGGCAGCGCGTCGCCGAGCGGTCCGTCGGTCGACCCGTACGACCGCAGCCGGAAGATCGGGGAGGGTCCGAAGGGGTGCGGCACGGTGAGCCGTACCTAGTCGTACGACCTGCCGCGTCCTGCGATCCCGGCCGCGGGATGGGCGAAGGGCCCCGCAGGACGGAGCCGCGGGGCCCTTCTTCCGTCAGCACCGACGTCAGGGCAGCGTCGGTGCCTGGGAGCGGCGCCGGGGGGTTGCGCCGCTGGTCTCCGTGCCCTGTGCCACCGTCCGTGCCCCGGCGCACTCGGCGCGTACGGCAGGTCTCGACCTTGGACGGGCGATCGGCACACGGGTAATTCCGTTGCCTGAACTGGGACTTGGGAGCTTGTGAGGGCTGTGGGGGCCCTCTGGGCATCGTGCTGGATGCACGGGGCCTCCGCAACCGTTTGACCCAGCCCTTGTGCATTTTTGCAATTTTCCGCCGGTCGGCCCCGGGCGTCCCCGGAGCCGGCCGTCTCAGGTGTGACCGGGCTGCTGTCCCCTGCCGTCCGGTCACGTGACTGGAGCGAGGTCCCACGGCGCACGGCATGATCCGTACGCCTCATCGCTCCAGTGAGCCACGCGTGGTTCTCTTCGGGCCCGCCCCTGGCTGGCGCGGACACCCCACCAACGAAGCGGGTCGCGTGCCGGTCACGCGCCGTACGGGTGAGAAGGCCCCGAACTCAGATCCGTCCGAACTCAGATCCGCCCGCGGCACAGTTCGAGGAGTGTCATGGCCAGGGCGGTGCCCGGCCTGCCGAGCGCCTCGCTGTAGTGGCCGAGGACCTCCATCTCCCGGGACAGGTTCACCCGGCGGCCGCCGGAGGTGATCCGGGCCTCCTGGATGACGGCGGAGACCGCCATCCGTTCCTGGATCAGGCCGATGATGCGGTCGTCGAGCGTGTCCACGCGCTCCCGCGCGCCGGTGATCACATCGGCGGCCTCGGCGGTACGGGCACCGGTCCTCTCGGCGGGGCTGACGGTCGTCATGTCGGGGCTCCTCGTTCTCGGAAGGTTCTCGGAGGGGGCTCGGAGGGAGCCCCGGACCGGCACGATCCGGAGAAACACCAGGCGCCCCGGACCTTGTCGGCCCGGGGCGCCTGGGGAAGTCGCCTGTCAGTTGCTCAAGCGGCACGACCATGGCAGCCGGCGGACCGGTTGCCATAGGTAAAGGAGAAGGTCGTCTGCGTGAGCATGGAGGCGAGTATGCCACAGCACCTCGTCAGGGTGTCGCCCGCCCGCCCCGTTAGAATCGGTAACCACAGACCCCCGCCCCACCGCCGGAAGGCACCCCGTGTCATCAGCGACTCCCGCTGCCGCCACCCCCGACACCGTCCTGGTCGTCGACTTCGGCGCGCAGTACGCCCAGCTCATCGCCCGCCGCGTCCGCGAGGCCCGGGTCTACAGCGAGATCGTGCCCAGCACCATGCCGGTCGCCGAGATGCTCGCCAGGAACCCGGCGGCGATCATCCTCTCGGGCGGCCCCTCGTCCGTGTACGAGGAGGGCGCACCCCGCCTGGACCGCGCGCTCTTCGAGGCCGGCGTCCCCGTCTTCGGCATGTGTTACGGCTTCCAGCTGATGGCCCAGGTCCTCGGCGGCACCGTCGACAACACCGGAGCCCGCGAGTACGGCCGTACCGACCTGCACGTCTCCCGGACGTCGTCCACCCTCTTCGAGGGCACCCCGGGCGAGCAGCACGTGTGGATGTCGCACGGCGACGCCTGCTCCGCCGCCCCCGAGGGCTTCTCCGTCACCGCGTCCACGGACGTCGTCCCGGTCGCCGCCTTCGAGAACGACGAGAAGAAGCTCTACGGCGTCCAGTACCACCCCGAGGTCATGCACTCCACGCACGGCCAGCAGGTCCTGGAGCACTTCCTGTACCGCGGCGCGGGCCTCACCCCGTCCTGGACCACCGGCAACGTGATCGAGGAGCAGGTCGCCCTCATCCGCGAGCAGGTCGGCGACAAGCGCGCCATCTGCGGTCTGTCCGGCGGCGTGGACTCCGCCGTCGCCGCCGCGCTCGTCGCGCGTGCCATCGGTTCCCAGCTGACCTGCGTGTACGTCGACCACGGGCTGATGCGCAAGGGCGAGACCGAGCAGGTCGAGAAGGACTTCGTGGCCGCGACCGGCGTGAAGCTGGTCGTCGTGGACGCCGAGGAGCGCTTCCTGACCGCCCTCAAGGGCGTCTCCGACCCGGAGGAGAAGCGCAAGATCATCGGCCGTGAGTTCATCCGGGTCTTCGAGCAGGCGCAGGCCGAGATCATCGCGGACGAGGGCCCCGAGGTCGCGTTCCTGGTGCAGGGCACGCTCTACCCGGACGTCGTCGAGTCCGGCGGCGGTACCGGCACCGCCAACATCAAGTCCCACCACAACGTAGGCGGTCTGCCCGAAGACCTGGAGTTCAAGCTCGTCGAGCCGCTCCGCAAGCTCTTCAAGGACGAGGTCCGCATGGTCGGCCAGGAGCTCGGCCTGCCGGAGGAGATCGTCCAGCGCCAGCCGTTCCCCGGCCCCGGCCTCGGCATCCGGATCGTCGGCGAGGTCACCAAGGAGCGGCTCGACCTGCTCCGCGACGCCGACGCCATCGCCCGCGAGGAGCTGACCGCGGCCGGCCTGGACCGCGACATCTGGCAGTGCCCGGTGGTCCTGCTCGCGGACGTCCGCTCGGTCGGCGTCCAGGGCGACGGCCGCACCTACGGTCACCCGATCGTGCTGCGCCCGGTCTCCTCCGAGGACGCCATGACGGCCGACTGGTCGCGTCTGCCGTACGACGTCCTCGCGAAGATCTCCACCCGGATCACCAACGAGGTCCGGGACGTCAACCGGGTCGTCCTCGACGTCACCTCGAAGCCGCCGGGCACCATCGAGTGGGAGTAGCGGGCCCTATGTGCGCCTGACCGTGCGCACGGGCTCGCCGGGCAGCCAGGCCTCGACGACCAGGTACCTGTCGTCCTCGACGTGGGTCCGTACGACCTCCGTCAGCTCGGTACGGAAGAGGTGGAACGGTCCCTCGGGCACCACCACCTCTTCCGTGAACCTCCCCTTGACCGCCGCGTCCGTCACCTCGTACGCCCGTCCGCCGATCCGGACGTCTCCGCCGCCCATGCCGGTGCCGTCCCCCGGGTTCGCCTGGAGCGCGAACCTCGGGTCGCGCAGCAGGTCCAGGGCCTTCACCGAGTCCGGCATCATGCCGAGCCAGAGCTCGCCGTCGAGGAACCGGACCTCCAGGCCCGAGGTACGGGGGGAGCCGTCCTTGCGGAGCGTGGCCAGGACGTGATGGGGGTGGGTGAGGAAGCGGGCCTCGGCGGTCCGGGCCAGGTCGGGCGCGGCCGTGGCGAAGTCCGCCCAGCGGGCGGCGGGGATTCCGGTTGCGGGGGTTGTGCGTGTCATACGAGTCAGTCTGCTGCCGATACCCGACATCTTCTGTCGTGTTGTGAGCGCGGGCGTCATCTTTACAGAACAGCTCTGTTTTCCTGCGCTGACCGACGGTAACTTCCGGCCGTAACACAAACCCAGTGCTGGAGGACCTATGCACGGGCCGACTCCGCCCCTGCCGCTGCCCACCGATCAGCTCCGGTTCGCGATGCCGCCGATGCACGAGTCGCTCGACGACGAGCGCCGGCATCGCAAGGAACGGCTCGCGGGCGCGCTGCGGATCTTCGGACGGGCCGGATTCGAGGACGGAGTGTCCGGGCACATCACCGCCCGCGACCCCGAGTACTCCAACTGCTTCTGGGTCAACCCGTTCGGCATGCCGTTCAAGCACGTCACCGTCAGCGACCTCGTCCTGGCCAACCAGGACGGCCAGGTGATCGAGGGCCGCTACCACGTCAACCAGGCCGCCTTCACCGTGCACGCCCAGGTGCACGCGGCCCGCCCGGACGTCGTGGCCGTCGCCCACTGCCACTCCGTGAACGGCCGCGCCCTGTCCGCCCTCGGCGACCTCCTCGATCCGATCAGCCAGGAGAGCTGCGCCTTCTACGAGGACCACGCCCTTTATGACACCTACACCGGGGTCGCCGTCGACGCCGAGGAGGGACGCCGGATCGCCGGCGCCCTCGGCTCCGGCAAGGCACTGGTGCTGCGCAACCACGGGCTGCTGACCGTCGGCGACTCGGTGGACGCGGCCGCCTGGTGGTTCATGTCGATGGAGAAGTCCGCGCAGGTCCAGCTGACCGCGAAGGCGGCCGGCCGCCCGCTGCTCATCGACCACAAACTCGCCGTCGCCACCCGCGAACAGCTCGGCGGCGACCTGGTGGCCTGGATCAACTACCAGCCCCTGTGGCAGGACATCAGCCGCGCCGAACCGGACCTGCTGAGCTGACGGTCTCAGAAACCCCTGAGCACGGCCGCCTTCGTCAGCGCGAACTCCTCGTCCGTGAGCACCCCGTCCCGGTGCAGCTCGCCCAACTCCCGCAGCCTGCCCAGCAGTACGTCGTGATGGTCGGCCGACCGGCGCGGCACGGCGGGCGGCGGCCGGTCCCGGTCGGCGTACTCCGCGCCCGCTCGGGCCGAGGGGTGCGGCAGCCGGGCCGTGACCGCCGCCGCGACCAGCGCCGTCAGCAGATCGCGACGCACACTGCCCCACAGGTCCAGGGCGTAGGGGTCGCGTTCCGCCGGGAGCTTCGAGAACACCGCCTCCCGGGTCACGAACCGCAGGAACCCGTCCTCGTAGCCCGAGTTGGGCAGCCACTCCACCTGCACCAGGTCGCCGACGCCGATGATCCGCGGCCCGGTCGCCCGCTTGACCCGGTCGGAGGTGTCGGCCCAGTCGATCCGCACCTGTGTACCGTCGAACGACACCGTGCCGTCCGAGGACCGCACCGAGACCGGCACCGGCGGTCCCGGCAGCAGATACGCCTTCGTCGGCTCCGTCGGGATCTGGTCCAGCAGCAGCGACTGCCGGATCTCCGCCACGACGTACTCCGCCACCCCGGACCGGTCCCCGTCCACCGTCAGCCGATACGGATCCGCAGGCTCCGGCAGCCGGCCGCCGGTCGCCTGCAGCAGCGGATCCGCGCCCTCGCGCAGCCGCATCCGCAGCCGCCCGTGCTTGCGCTCCGGCTCGTACACCACCCCCGACACCGCCTCCAGCGGCACGGCGATCTCCCCGTACGTCTGCCGGAACAGCGGAACGGAGCGGTGCCGTCCCGGCGTGATCCGGATCGTGCTGCCGTCGAAGGCCCAGGTCCCGTCCCGCTGGATGATCTCGGCCATGGGGGAATTCTCGCAGCCAGGTCAACCTGTCGGCCGTACCTTCACCCCATGTGACCGGCCCGCTGACCGCGAACAGCGTGGCGTAGGGCACAATTCGCTCTCGACACAAGGGAGTTGCACGGCGTTGTCCGGCCCCGGGGAGGGCCCTGCGCGCCGTGCCCCGGGCGTGGGGAAGGCAGGCGTCGGGCGTGGCGGTGCAGGAGGCGAGACAGGGCGCCGGTTCGGGTGTCCACGGGGGCGGGTGCGCGTGCGGGGACTGTCCGCACGGGGCGCGCGAGGGGCACCGGCGGGCGGTCGCCGCATTCCTCCTCAAACGCGAGGAGTTCGCGGCCGGCCAGGGGCTGCCCGCGGCGGTGGCCCACTCCGCCTCCGCCTCCCGCCAGTGGGTCTCCGAGGAACTCTCGCAGTCCGCCGAGGTGGTCGCCGAACGCGGCCGCGCCGAGGGCGAGGCCTGGCTGGCCCGGCTGTGGGTGCGCACCGTGGTCACCGTCTGGGCAACCGTAGTGATCATGCTGCTCGCCCAGTCCCTCACCGCGATCGGCGCCGGCTGGACCAGCGCCCGCACCGCCGGACTGGTCGCCGCCGTCGTCGTGGCCCTCGCCCTGACCGCCGGCTCCTGGTTCCACCGCTCGCGCGGCGGAGTCCTCGCGCCCGTGATCGGCGAGGACAACCGCATGTCCACCTCCCGCACCGTGGCCGCCTCCTGGGTCGTCTTCGTCGCCTACGCCGTGCTCGTCCTGGCCGGCCGTCTGGCCGTCGCCTCCTCTCCCGCCGACCGGGACGCCCTGATCTCCGGCCTCGACCTCGCCCGCGGCGTCGGCGTGGTGACCGTCCTCGCCGTGGTCAGCGGCATTGCCGTCCTGGTACGCCGGGTGGTCGGCCTGCGCATCGTCGGCCAGCGTCTGCAGAAGGTGCGCGCACACCGCCCCCGCGCGGCCGACCTGCTCACCGACGACGCCGGCCGGGGCACCTTCGCCGACATCCAGTACGTCGTGATCAGCGCCGTCGCCCTGGTCTTCGCCGCCGTACGCCTCGCCCGCCGCCCCGACCAGCTCCCCGACCTGCCCTGGGGCCTGGCGACGGTGGTCCTGATCTCCGCCGCGACCTACCTCGCCGGCAAGTACGCCGAGGGCGGCCGGCCGGTCATCCTCTCCGTCGTCCGCGCCCGTGAGGCCGGTGACCTGGACGCGCCCATCCGCACGGGCGACGACATCGAGATCCGCGGCACCGGCTTCGTCCCTCCCGGCGCCCAGACCGCCGACCGGCTCGCCCGGATGGTCGTGCGCGTCGGCGCGGTCAACGTCCACGTCCCCCTGGTCCCCGTCGCCGGCGGCTTCAGCAACCCGACGGACAGCCTTCTCACCGTCCCGGTGCCCGCCGAGGTGGAGCCCGGCTCGGTGGAGATCCAGGTGGTGACGGCGGCCGGGGCGGCCACCAACCGGTGCGTGGTCGAGGTGACCGAGTAGCGGGAACGGCCGGGTGACCCTCCGACAGGTGGCCGGGCGGGTGACGAAGACCGGCCGAAATTCGGAAAAACATCCGCAGGAGGATTGAGCCGGTCGGAGTTGCCGTACGTATGGTCTGTTGAGAGCCCTGGGTACAGCGGCGAGAGGCGGCTAATGGCGATGACTCACGGCATTCGTACGGACACGCACCCCCCGTATCTCGACGGCGATCGTGGTCTGCGGGACACCGCCACCCGATACGCCCTCCTTCCTCTGCGGATCTTCCTTGGCGTCACGTTCATCTACGCCGGCCTGGACAAACTGACCAGCAGTGAGTTCCTGAAGTCCGGCGGCTCCGGCTCGATCGGCGACACCATGCGCGCGGTCCGTGACTCCGCCGCGATCCCGGCTCTGGTCGACCTGGCCCTGAAGAACCCCGTCGGCTTCGGCACCGCGATCGCCATCGGTGAGGTCGCGGTCGGCCTCGGCACCCTCTTCGGGCTGCTGGCCCGGGTGGCCGCCCTCGGCGGCGCGCTGATCTCGCTCAGCCTCTGGCTGACCATCAGCTGGGCCAACTCCCCTTACTACTACGGCAACGACCTCGCCTACCTGATGGCCTGGCTCCCCCTGGTCCTGGCCGGCGCCCCCTACCTCTCCCTGGACGCGATGCTGCGGGCCAGGCGCCGGCACCGGTCCGGCGGCCTGCGCTGACGGATCGGCTCCGCTAGCTCTCCGGTGTGCCGCGGCGCCTGCGTATCGCCCGGGTCAGCGCCGCGGTCACGCCTGCCAGGAACAGGCCCGCCACCATCAGGGGGATGGCCGCGAACCACTCGATGGTCCACAGGCCCGCCGCGTCACCGGCGTAGGCGACACCCGTCGCCGTCAGGAAGACGCCCACGATCAGCCGTCCCGGCTGGAACTCATGCCGCAGCACGGCTCACCTCCACCTGTCCCGCGCCGACCTGGAGATCCAGGTCGAGCGTGCCCGTGCTCTTCGCCCCGGCCGTCGGCCGCAGCGTCACGTTCTTGTGCTTGCCCGGTGCCACGTCCACGTCCCTCTCGTCGTCACCGGGCAACTGGATGTCGCCCACCCCCACGTCGATGCTCATCCGCACGGTCACGTCCGCCGGCACGACGATCCTCAGCCGGCCCGCCCCCACTTCGGCGGCCGTCGACACCGTCTGCCCCTCGGCGATGCGTATGTGTCCGAGGTCCAGGGTGGCGACGCCGGTCCCCAGGTCGTACGCCGGCCCCACCTGGGCCGCGGTCGCCGGGGTCCAGGACTGCCGCGTCCAGTGGGTGCTGATGTCGGACGGCAGGGCCGTCGACGCCGCGAGCAGACCCGCCGTGACGAGCGCCAGGAACAGCGAGCCGGCCCCCGTACGTCCCAGGAACGAGCTGACCGCGGTGCCCAGCCCGAACACGATCAGGGCGCAGGCCAGACCGGTCTGGAGGCTGGCGCCCAGCGGGTGCGCGTCCCAGGTCAGGCCCGTGCCCAGGCCGCCCGCCAGCAGCGCGAACAGAAAGATCCAGCCGCCGATCCACCGCGGTCCGCGCGGCCTCGGGGGCGTGCTCCGCCGGGCGCTCCTGTCCTGGCCGTGGACCCACGGGGTGCTCAGCCGGAAGTCGGGGCCTGGGACCGTCCGGCCACGGGCCTCGGCGGGACCCCACAGATAGCCGGTGCCCCCGACATGCGTGCCGTCCTTGACGATCGGGTCGCGCCACCACGAGGGGTAGGTGACCGAGATCGGCGGTGCCTGGGCCTCGGGAGGGGCGTCGGCAACCGTCTGGGCGGCCAGCGGGTCGGGGTCCGGGGCACCCCGCCGCCGCGACCAGTACCCGGCGCCCGCCAGCAGCACGGACAGGACGACGGCGAACGCCAGCACGCCGCCGTTCCTGATCATCGTCAGCAGGACTCCGCAGCCGACCAGCGCGAACAGCACGGCGGCCAGGGCCTGTCCGTCGACCCGGCCGGTCAGCAGCTTGCGGACCTCGTTCTCCTCGTCGTCCTCGTACGGAACGAAGAGCCAGGCGAAGCCGTAGAAGAGGAGACCGATGCCGCCGGTCGCGGCCAGCACGGCCAGCGTGATGCGGAAGATCACCGGGTCCAGGTCGGTGTGACGGCCGAGCCCCGCGCACACACCCGCGATCATCTTGTGCCGGCGGTCGCGCCGGAACCGGGGGAGCGCCTCGGCGCCGGTGCCGGCGGCGGCCTCCGTCCCGGGCGCCCCCGGCCCGTGCGTCTCCGCCGCGGCGGGCGCGGCATCCGACGGCCCGGGACCCGGTGCGGGCCGCGGGCCGGGGCCGGGTCCCGGACCCGTCGCGGCGTGCTCGTGATCAGTCATGAGTCAATGGTGACGGGCGAGCCGCCGCAACGGCAGTCGGGATGACCCTGGCCGAACCCTGAAATCGGCCCCGAGGCCGGGCCGGGAACCGTTCGAACCGAGCCCGGGCGACGGCCTCCGGGCACTCGCGGCCGGGGACTCGGGCCCTCGGCCGCCGCGGGGTCGGGCTCCGGCCGCTGCGGCTTCGGGCAGTCGCCGTCATGGTTTCGGGCAGTCGCCGTCGCGGCTGGGGGCTCTCGCCGCACGGAACTCCGGCGACCTGCCCCGGGGAAATCCGAAGATCAGGGGAGTATCCGGGGCCGACCCTGATGCCCGGGGACTTGCGGCGTGTGAACATCGATGGCATGCCGGAAGCCGCAGCAGTGCCCCTCGACGACCCGCGGCCGCCGCGCAAGCTCTACCGCAGCAGCGACGGTCGTTGGCTCGGTGGGGTGGCGCGGGGCCTCGCCGGGCACCTCGGCCTGCCCGTCGTGTGGGTGCGGCTCGTCTTCGTCGGCCTGTTCATGGCCAACGGCCTCGGCGCGCTGCTGTACGCCGCGTTCTGGTTCTTCGTGCCCCTCGGCCTCGGCGGTGTCGGCGGCCAGAAGCCACCCTCCCTGGTCACCACCGAGACCTCGGCCGACGGCCGCCGCAGACTCGTCGCCCGCAGACCCGACAGGGGCCAGATCGTCGCGCTGCTCCTGATGGTCGTCGTGTCCATGGTGTTCGTGGGCAGCGTCAACCTCACCAACGGCGCCAAGGCCTACCTCCTGCCGGCGGTCCTGGTCGCCGCCGGTGTGGCGCTCGTGTGGCGTCAGGCGGACAACGCCCGCCGGGCCCGCTGGGTCGAGGTCGGCAGCCGGCGCCGCACCCTGTCGCTGCTGCGCGCGGGCGTCGGCGTCCTGCTCGTGACGGCGGGAGTCTCGGGCGTCTTCGTCATGCAGGGCTCCGCCGCGCACATCGGGGCGGTGCTCCAGGCCTCGCTCGCCGTGCTCGTCGGCATCACGCTGCTCGCCGGGCCGTATCTCGTGCGGATGACCCAGGACCTCTCCGAGGAGCGGCTGATGCGCATCCGCGCCCAGGAGCGCGCCGAGGTCGCCGCCCACGTCCACGACTCCGTGCTGCACACCCTCACCCTGATCCAGCGCAACGCGGAGAACGCGAACGAGGTGCGCCGCCTCGCCCGCGCCCAGGAGCGCGACCTGCGCACCTGGCTCTACAAGCCCGAGGGCACCGGCAAGGACGAGGCCGACGAGCCCGCCACCCTCGCCGAAGCGGTCCGGCGCAACGCCGCGGAGGTCGAGGACAAGCACGGCGTCCCCATCGAGGTCGTGGTGGTGGGCGACTGCCCGCTCGACGAGCGGACGGGCGCACAGATGCAGGCCGCGCGCGAGGCAATGGTCAACGCCGCCAAGTACGGTGGCGAGGGCGGCGCCGTCCAGGTCTACGCCGAAGCCGAGGGCAGGACGGTCTTCGTGTCCGTCCGCGACCGAGGTCCCGGCTTCGACCTCGATTCGATACCCGGCGACCGCATGGGTGTCAGAGAATCGATCATCGGCCGCATGGAGCGCCACGGCGGCACGGCACGGCTGCGGTCCGTGCCGGGCGGCGGCACGGAGGTCGAGCTGGAGATGGAGAGGGCGGAGAACACGTCATGAGCGACGCGACCGAGGCGAACGGCCCGGCGGAAGGCACGGAGAAGGCCGGGCGTCGGGTGCGCGTGGTCCTCGTCGACGACCACCGGATGTTCCGTACCGGTGTCCAGGCCGAGATCGGCCAGACCGAGCAGACCGGCGTCGAGGTGGTCGGGGAGGCCGCCGACGTCGACCAGGCGGTTTCGGTGATCACGGCGACCCGGCCCGAGGTGGTGCTCCTCGACGTGCATCTGCCGGGCGGGGGCGGGGTCGAAGTGCTGCGCCGGTGCGCCCCGTTGGCGGCGGACGCCGAACGACCGGTGCGCTTCCTCGCGCTGTCCGTGTCGGACGCGGCCGAGGACGTGATCGGGGTGATCCGCGGCGGTGCCCGCGGCTACGTCACCAAGACGATCACCGGCACCGACCTGGTCGACTCGATCTTCCGGGTGCAGGAGGGCGACGCCGTCTTCTCCCCGCGGCTGGCCGGGTTCGTCCTGGACGCCTTCGCCTCCACCGACGCCCCGCCGGTCGACGAGGACCTCGACCGCCTCACCCAGCGCGAGCGCGAGGTCCTGCGCCTGATCGCGCGCGGCTACGCCTACAAGGAGATCGCCAAGCAGCTGTTCATCTCCGTCAAGACGGTCGAGTCCCATGTGTCGGCGGTGCTGCGGAAGCTGCAACTGTCGAACCGGCACGAGCTGACCCGCTGGGCGACCGCGCGACGGCTGGTCTGAGGCGGCTCCGGACAGGCCCCGCAAGCTGGGTTCACACCACTCGTGTCGCCCCCGCGAACGGCATCTCGTCGATGGGGGCGATCCGTACCGGGGCCGACGGATTGGGGGCGTGGATCATCTGGCCGTTGCCGATGTAGATGCCGACGTGGCTGATGCCCGAGTAGAAGAACACCAGGTCGCCCGGCTGGAGTTCGGAGCGTGAGACCCGGCGGCCGGCGTTGATCTGGGCGTAGGTGGTGCGGGGGAGGGAGACGCCCGCCGAGCGGTAGGCGGCCTGGGCGAGTCCCGAGCAGTCGAAGGCGTTCGGGCCGGTGGCGCCCCAGACATAGGGGCTGCCGAGCTTGTCGTAGGCGTACGCGACGGCGGCCGCGGCCCGGGAGCCGGAGGCGACGGCCCTGCCCGGGGCCAGGGTGGTGCGGCTGCCGGAGGCCGAGCGGGAGGCGCGTGAGGGGTCGCCGGCCGCCGTGACCGCCGTCCGCTGCCGCGGTGAGAGCCGGTCCAGCAGCCGCCGGGCCTCGTCGAGCTTGGCGGTGACGGTGGTCTTCTGCCGTCTCAGCTCGGCCTGCCGGGACCGCAGCGAGGTCAGCTCGACATGGGCCGCGCCACGCAGCTGCTCGATCTCCCGGAGCTGTCGCCGCACCCGCGCCACCGCGCCGGCCTGCGCGGCACCGGCCCGTTCGGCGAACGCGGCGTCGTCCAGGTACCGGTCGGGATCGCTGGAGAGCGCCAGCTGCCAGGCCGGGTCGATACCGCCCGCGCGGTACTGGGCCGCCGCGGCCAGGCCGAGCGCGTCCCGCGCGGAGTTGAGCTTCTCCTGCTTGCGGGCGGTCTCGTCCTGGAGCGCCCGGACCCGCCGCTGGGCCGTCTCGGCCTTCTCCTTCGCGCCGTCGTACTTCTCGGTGGCCGCCTCGGCCTCCTGGTACAGCTGGTCCACCTTCGCCTTCACCTGCGCCGGTGTCAGTTGCGGCTCGGCGTGTCCGGTCCCTTCGAAGCCCGTCGCGGTGGCCGCGCCCGCCAGGGCGAGGGTGACGGCCGTGCGGGCCGTAGTGCCGCTGAGCGAGCGCTGTCGGGGCTTGCGGTGCGCTGCCACCTGGACTGGTCACGTCCTCTCGTACGACCGCCGTGTCGCCCGTACAGGCGCCAGGGGAGCGCTTGACGGCCGCGGGTGCGGATCACGCGTCCGGCGGCGGCCCGCACAGGGGGAGCGGGCCGCCGCCGGACCTTCTCGGCGGTGGTGCCCGACTGCCGCCCCTGGCCCGGGCGGCGGTGGGGAGTCGGTCACCTGGGGGAGGACGCTAGGCCGGAGCGTGTCGGCTGGGTGACGTGATGCACGGTATTGGTGTGACCGGATCGTTACCCGACGGTATGTGACCGGGATTCCGGTCCGGAGCCGTCGGCTTAACAGGGCGGGATGACCGAACCGGCGGATCCGGGGCGAGCGGGCGCGCGGGATGCTATGGGTCGCATATATGCGACCGCGCGCGGCGGACGGTGGCGGGTGCCGAGGGAGGGGCCGGTGCCCCGCGCCCCAGGGGACCCTGATTAGGCTCCGGGGCCATGGACGTACTCATCCATCTCTTCGTCGGCCTGCACATCATCGGCATCGCCGCGCTCCTCGGCGGTTTCCTCACCCAGGTGAAGGCGATGGGCCAGGGCACGGCCCGGTTCGTCCCCGGGATGCTGCACGGCGCGTTCACCATGCTCGCCACCGGCGTCATCCTGGTCGGCCTCAACGAGGCCGACGACCACCACGTCAACACCGTCAAGATCGGTGTGAAGCTGGCGCTGCTGATCGTGATCCTCGGGCTCGTCTACGTGAAACGGGACGACGAGAAGGTGGAGAAGGGCGCCTTCGGTCTGGTGGGTCTGCTGACCGTGGCGAACATCTTCATCGCCGTGCTGTGGACGTGACCCTCAGGAAGCCCTGAGCGCGGCGCGGGTGGCCGCCACCGCGCCGCCGGCCAGGCCGCCCTCGCGGCCCGCACCAGCACCCGCCCCGGCCGCTCCGGCCAGGGCGTGCCCGCCGCCAGCATCGCCGCGCCCGTCATCCCCAGCGAAATGCGCGCGGCCCGCGCCCGTCAGGCCGGCCGTACCACGCTGTGGATGATCGACTCGCCGCCGTAGTAGATCGACTCCTCCCGGACGTAGGCGCCGGGCTTGGGGGCGTGGATCATCATGCCGTTGCCGATGTAGACGCCGACATGGCTGACGTCGTCGTAGAAGAAGACCAAATCGCCGGGGAGGGCGTCGGCGAGGGGGACGGTGGTGCCGGCGTTCACCTGGTCGTACGTGGTGCGCGGCAGCGAGACGCCCGCGGCCTTCCAGGCGGCCTGGGAGAGGCCCGAGCAGTCGTAGGATCCGGGGCCGGTGGCACCCCAGACGTACGGTTTGCCGATCTGCGCGCGGGCGAAGGCGATCGCCTTGGCGGCCTTCGTCCCGTAGGAGGAGCCGGAGGCGGAATCGGAGGCGGAGCCGGAGGACGAGGAGGAGCCGCCGGAGGAGGACGTCGACGACGAACCCCGCTGCTGCGCGGCTTGCGCCTGCTGCTTCGCGAGTTCCGCCGCCTTGCGGGCCGCCTCGGCCTGCTGCTTCTTCTCGATCTCGGCCAGCCGCGCCTTCTCCTGGGCCGTCAGCTGCGACAGCAGCTCCCGCGCGGACGCCAGCTTCGTCTGGACGGTGCTCTTGGCGGTCCTGAGGTCGTCCTGGGTCTCGGTGAGCGTCTCCAGGCTCCTGGCGGCCTCCTGCCGCTTCGCCATGGTCGCGGACTGCTGGGTGGCGTAGTCGTCCACCGCGCCCTTCTGCCGCGAGGTCAGCCGGTTCATCAGCTGCGTCTGGTCGAAGTAGTCCTGCGGACTGTCCGCGAGCAGGAAGGTCGAGGTGTCGGGAGCGGCTGCCCCGGTCCGGTACTGGGCCGCGGCGAAGGAACCCAGCTCCTCACGCGCCTTGTTGAGCCGGTCCGTGCGTTCGGCCACGTCGTCGAGCAGGGTGTCGACCTGCTTGCGCTGCTTGCCGGTCCTCTCCTTGGCCGCGTTGTACTTCTCGGTCGCCGACTCCGCCTGCCGGTACAGGGCGTCGACCTTCTTCTCGACCTCCTCCAGGCTGGGCTTGCCGTCCTCGTGAGGTGCGGCGTTGGCCGTCTGGGAGAGCAGCGCCACGGAGGTGAGGGCGGCGGTGGCCAGGGCGGGGGTGCGTATGCCTGCTACGCGCGTTGCGGACGGACGCGACTTGCGGTGCGACGCCAACGGGGGCGACTCCTTCCGTGCTCCGCCTACCGAGTTAGCTGTCGGGTTCGGGCGGGTGGTTCGGAAGGGTTGCCCTACGGTCCGTTCCCCGCGAGGGGGTCGGGCCCGATTCACCCCGAGGTCGGTGTGGGTCCCCGGCTCCGGATGCGCGGCGGCACCCCGGACTCGGCGGAGGCCGTACGGCCCGGCGACGTTCGCCGGTGGGGGTCGTACGGCCTGCCCGGCACGCTAACCAACTCGTGTGCTCTGTGTGAAGGTTGATGTGCGATATGCCCGATACATTTTCGTGACCTTGGTGGTGCGGGCCGATGGGATCGGCTCATCGGTGTGGATATGGGGCGACTTGTCCGGAGCGGTGGAATGGTCCGCGCCCCGACGGGCGGACGCGCGCCTGCTCACGGTGCGTGATCGCTGACCGTGAGGGGCTGGTTCTGGTGGGTGACGGGGGCGAGTTTCCGGGGCGGGGACCGGTTGTCGGTGGGGCGCCCTAGACTCGGAGAGCGATGAGCAGCCTCTTTGACGACAGCTTCCTGGCGAGCCTCCAGCCCCCGCACGGCCGCGAGGAGGAACCCCCGCCGCCGCCCGAGGACGAGCACGTACCGGAACCGATTCCGGACGATCTGTTCGGCGGGCAGTTCGACGCGCCCCCGGACCGGGACGCCTACTACCGCGACGGCGCCGCCCGCCCGGCCCCGGACCCGGCCGCGCTCCTGGAAGGGCTGAACGAGAACCAGCGCGCCGCCGTCGTGCACGCCGGCTCCCCGCTGCTGATCGTGGCCGGCGCCGGTTCCGGCAAGACGCGCGTGCTCACCCACCGCATCGCGCACCTGCTCGGCGCGCGCCAGGTGCACCCGGGCCAGATCCTCGCGATCACCTTCACCAACAAGGCCGCGGGCGAGATGAAGGAGCGCGTCGAACACCTCGTCGGCCCGCGCGCGAACGCGATGTGGGTGATGACCTTCCACAGCGCCTGTGTGCGGATCCTGCGCAGGGAGAGCAAGAAGCTGGGCTTCACCTCCTCCTTCTCGATCTACGACGCCGCCGACTCCAAGCGTCTGATGGCCCTGGTCTGCCGTGACCTGGACCTCGACCCCAAGCGCTTCCCGCCGAAGTCCTTCAGCGCCCAGGTCAGCAACCTCAAGAACGAGCTGGTCGACGAGGAGGACTTCGCCGCCCGGGCGAGCGACGGCTTCGAGAAGACCCTCGCCCAGGCCTACGCCATGTACCAGTCGCGGCTGCGCGAGGCGAACGCCCTCGACTTCGACGACCTGATCATGACGACGGTCAACCTGCTGCGCGCCTTCCCGGACGTCGCCGAGCACTACCGCCGCCGCTTCCGGCACGTCCTGGTCGACGAGTACCAGGACACCAACCACGCCCAGTACGCGCTGGTGCGCGAGCTGGTCGGGACCTCGGCTCACCCCGTCGACGTGCCGCCGGGCGAGAGCGACCTGCCGCCCGCCGAACTGTGCGTGGTGGGCGACGCCGACCAGTCGATCTACGCCTTCCGGGGCGCGACGATCCGCAACATCCTCCAGTTCGAGGAGGACTACCCGAACGCGACGACGATCCTCCTGGAGCAGAACTACCGCTCCACGCAGACGATCCTGTCCGCCGCCAACGCGGTCATCGAGCGCAACGAGTCCCGCCGCCCGAAGAACCTGTGGACCAACGCGGGCGCGGGCGCGCAGATCACCGGTTACGTCGCCGACACCGAGCACGACGAGGCACAGTTCGTCGCCGACGAGATAGACCGTCTGACGGACGCGGGCGAGGCGAAGGCCGGCGATGTCGCCGTCTTCTACCGCACCAACGCGCAGTCCCGTGTCTTCGAGGAGATCTTCATCCGCGTCGGCCTGCCCTACAAGGTCGTCGGCGGGGTCCGCTTCTACGAGCGCAAGGAGGTCCGGGACGTCCTGGCGTACCTGCGGGTGCTGGCCAACCCGGAGGACTCCGTCCCGCTGCGCCGGATCCTCAACGTCCCCAAGCGCGGTATCGGCGACCGGGCGGAGGCGATGATCGACGCCCTCGCCCAGCGCGAGAAGATCAGCTTCCCGCAGGCGCTCAGGCGCGTCGACGAGGCGTACGGCATGGCCGCGCGGTCGACCAACGCGGTCAAGCGGTTCAACACGCTGATGGAGGACCTCCGTACGGTCGTGGAGTCCGGCGCCGGACCGGCCACCGTCCTGGAGGCGATCCTGGAACGCACCGGCTATCTCGCCGAGTTGCAGGCCTCCACCGACCCGCAGGACGAGACCCGGATCGAGAACCTCCAGGAACTGGCCTCCGTGGCGCTGGAGTTCGAGCAGGAGTCCGGGGCGGAGGAGGCGTCGGTCGGGCTGTCGGACTTCCTGGAGCGGGTGGCGCTGGTCGCCGACTCCGACCAGATCCCCGACGAGGACGAGGAGGGCTCCGGCGTCATCACCCTGATGACCCTGCACACCGCCAAGGGCCTGGAGTTCCCGGTGGTCTTCCTGACCGGCATGGAGGACGGCGTCTTCCCGCACATGCGCGCCCTCGGCCAGACCAAGGAGCTGGAGGAGGAGCGGCGCCTGGCGTACGTCGGCATCACGCGCGCGCGGGAGCGCCTCTACCTCACGCGCTCGGCGATGCGCAGTGCCTGGGGGCAGCCGTCGTACAACCCGCCCTCGCGCTTCCTGGAGGAGATCCCGGCCGGGTACCTGGAGTGGAAGCGGACCGGGGCGATGGCGCCGGTGTCCTCCGGGCCCGCGTCGGGCGTGGCGGCCTCGCTCTCCTCGACCCGCTCGCGCTCCTCGGCGTCCGGCGCTTCCGGCTTCGCCACCCGGCGGACCTCGGAGAAGCCGGTGGTCTCACTGGCCGTCGGCGACCGGGTCACCCACGACCAGTTCGGCCTCGGCACGGTCGTCGGGGTGAAGGGCACGGGCGGCAACGCGGAGGCGACGGTCGACTTCGGCGACACCAAGCCGAAGCGGCTGCTGCTGCGGTACGCGCCGGTCGAGAAGCTGTAGACGGACGGGTCCCCGCCGTCGGCGGGGACCCACCGGACGATCAGGTGGGATCCAGCCCGTGGCTGCGCAGCCACGGCAGCGGGTCTATGGCGGAGCCTCCCGCGGGCCGGACCTCGAAGTGCAGATGCGGGCCGGTCGAGTTCCCGGAGTTCCCCGAGTACGCGACCGGATCTCCGGCCTTCACGGTCGTACCCGAGGCGACGCGGTACGACGAGAGGTGGCAGTACCAGGTCTCCGTGCCGTCCTTCGCCGTCACTATCAGCATGTTGCCGTAGGCGCTGTTCCACTTGGTGGAGACCACACCGTCGGTCGCCGCCATGACGGTCGTGCCGTAGGAGACGGGGAAGTCGATGCCCGTGTGGACGGACATCCAGTTCACACCGGCTTGGCCGAAGTAGGCGCTGAGCCCCCGCTGAGTCACCGGGAGGGCGTACTTGGGGCGCAGCCGCTCCTTGCGGGCCGCCTCCGCCGCCGCCTTCTTCTTCTCGGCCTCCTGCTGCGTCTTGAGGTCGATGCGTTCCTGGGTCCGGCTGGCCCGGTCGGCGAAGTCGTCGGCGCCGGCCGAGAGCGTCCTCAGCTGGGCGTCCAGCTTGCTGTTGGCGGCGGACGGTTTCACGGACTGCGCGCCCGACGCGGAGGCCGTGGTGTCCTGTCCGTCGCCGCCCGTCAGGGGCCCGACGGAGGCGGCCGCGATGCCGGCGACCCCCATCACGCAGGCCGAGGGCACGGCGACGGTCAGCAGTGCGGAGCGCTTGGGGGGCGTACGACGGCGGGAGCGAGCCCCCGCGCGAGCGCCGGCGCGTGTCGCGGCCGGAGCTGCCGGAGTGATCTCTTCCTGGTCCTCCAGGAGGGGCGTCACCGCGGGCAGCTCGCCGGTCGCGGCCGGCCCCCCGGCGTCCCCCGAGTCCTCTGTGAACTCCGCGAACTCCGCGAACTCGTCGTGGGGAACCGGCTCGAACATCTGGGTCGCCGACTGGTCGAAGGAGTCGGCGGGTTGCGGTTCGTGCCCGTGCTGGTGGTCCGGCTCCGCGGGCTGCGCCGGGGCGCCGTCGGAGTTCCACTGCGTGGCGTCGTACGCGCCGGTGTCGAAGGTCTGGGTGCCCCACTCCCACTGCTGGGTCGCTCCCGCCATGGCCGGCTGGTCGTGCTGGAGCCAGGCGTTCGCGTCCCAGTGGCCGCTGCCGTCGCCGACCGTCGTCCCCTGGACCGGCTGCGCCGCCTGTGGCGGGACGGCCCAGGTGGTGCTGTCGTAGGCGCCGGAGTCGTAGGCGGCGTGGTGCTGGGCCGCGTAGGGGTCGTAGTTCAGCGTGTGGTCGCCGGTCGTCTGCCACTGGCCGGCGTCGTACGCGCCGGTGGCCGGGGCCTGGCCGGGGAGATGCCCGAAGAGCGGGTCACTGTGGAACGAGGCGCCGGTGGTGGTGTGGTCGCCATACGTGGTGAAGTCGCCGTACTGGGCTTCCTGAGTGCCGTACGGCGCGTAGTGCGCCTGGCCGGCGTCGGAAGCCGGGGCCGGGGTGGTCATGGTCCCCGACGGGTGACGGTCGTTCACCAACTTCTCTTTCGCCTCGACAACAGGGGCTGCCAGAGCAGTGCGGCGACTGTACCCGGCGGTATACGGGCGCGACAATCTTCAACAGGTTTCGTGGTTTCGGGAAACGGGCATTCGGCCGTGTTTCGGGGGACGACGGGCGCGGGTTTGGCCTTGTGTTCGAGGAGTGTTCGAGATTTGAGTGGCCAAGTCGGGGGTGGCGGGCAGTGGTTGCCCGTCCGAACCGACCCGTATGACCGACTCGCTCCACTCGCTCCACTCGCCCGCCTCGACCGGCTCGCCCGGTTCGTTCTCGGGCGGCATCGTCGGATCGTCCCTGTGGACGTCGTCGTGGACGCCTTCGTGGCCGTCGTCGGTTCGTCTGCGGTTCGTCGTCAGGCGACCGTCAGGCCGTCCGCGACCCGTTCCTGCGAGTGCGCCTGGTCCAGGGCCTGCCGGATGCCGGTCGCGACCGCCGGGTGGACCGGCAGGGCGAGATGGCCGATCCCGGTGACCTGCACGTTCGTCGCCATCAGGTCAGGGTGGTCGATCCGTGCCGTCTCGATCGGCTCCATCAGGGAGTCGAGGTCGCTCCAGAAGCTGACGAACCGGGTGCGGCAGCCGGGCGCGGGCTGGGTCAGCTCCTCGATGACCTCCGAGCCGGGGCGCATCTGCCGCACGATCGGGTGCGCGTTTGCGAGCGGCACGACCCGGGTGCCGGAGTGCGGGGTGCCGAGCGTCACCACGGTGCGGACGCGGTAGTCGCCGCCGAGCCGCTGGACGTAGTAGCGGGCGATCAGGCCGCCGAGGCTGTGCCCGACGATGTCCACCTGGCGGCTGCCGGTGCGCTGGCAGATCTCCTCTATGTGCCGGCCCAGCAGACCGGCAGCGGTACGGATGTCGCAGGTCAGCGGCGAGTAGTTGAGCGACTCGACGCGCTGGCCGCCGTGCTGGGCCAGGGTGCGGCGCAGCAGGACGAAGACCGAGCGGTTGTCGATGAACCCGTGCAGCAGCACGACCGGAGGCGCCGACCGGACCGGCAGCAGCGCCGTGCCGTCCTGCGGTACCGGCTGCGCGGGAGAGCGGCGCTCCGGGGCGAGGCCGGTCGGATAGAGCAGCAGATGCCCGGCCAGGATCGCGGCTTCCAGCGCGGTCGACCTCAGGAGGGCCAGCGACAGGCCGGCGAGCCGGTCGGGAAGAAAACGACGGCAGAGCGGGAGAAAGGGCTCGAGTATCCCGGTGACCTTCATCGGCCGGCCTCCTGTCGGCGCGCGGAGGACCGCTCTGTCCCCCGCGTGCCCTTGTGGGAGGCCGGGCGAAGGCGGCGAGGGTGCGGCGACGGGCCGCGTCGCATGACCCTGTTGCCCCCGCGGACCACGCTGCGGCTCCCTGACGTGTCCCACTGTGTGTGATTTCCCCCTCGGTAACCTCCGCGAAACTGCCGGGTGCGGGATGCTGGAGATAACGTTCGTTCACTGGGGACGGGTGGCGGAACGCGTCAAATGTGCGGTACTTGTCGGTACGCACGCATGCTGGCGTGTTCGTTTCATGGTCATGGAGGCAGTGATGGGTGTGGCAGCCGGTCCGATTCGTGTGGTGGTGGCCAAACCGGGGCTCGACGGCCACGACCGCGGGGCCAAGGTCATCGCGCGGGCGTTGCGTGACGCGGGCATGGAGGTCATCTACACCGGGCTCCACCAGACGCCGGAGCAGATCGTCGACACGGCCATCCAGGAGGACGCCGACGCGATCGGCCTCTCCATTCTCTCCGGCGCCCACAACACCCTGTTCGCCGCGGTCATCGACCTCCTGCGGCAGCGTGACGCCGAGGACATCCTCGTCTTCGGCGGCGGCATCATCCCCGAGGACGACATCGCCCCCCTCAAGGACAAGGGCGTCGCCGCGATCTTCACGCCGGGGGCGACGACGACGTCGATCGTGGAGTGGGTGCGGGAGAACGTCCGGCAGCCCTCGCAGGCGTAGCCCAGCCTTCGCGTCACGTCGGGCCGACCCGGCGGACTCGGACCGGGTTCGGCGGCGCAGCCCCGGGAGCCGTCGCGGCACCGGACGCTCAGCTGCCGCCCGGCTCCAGTTCCGCCAGCATCACCGCCCGCAGCCGCAACGTCGTGGCGAGCCGCTGGAACGCCTCCGCCCAGTACCCGCCGGCACCCGGTGACGCGTCCTCCCCCTCGTCCGGCACCGCCAGCAACGCGTCCAGCCGGCCGGCCTCCGCGGGATCCAGGCAGCGTTCGGCCAGGCCCATCACCCCGCTGAAACTCCACGGATAACTCCCCGCGTCCCGCGCGATGTTCAGGGAGTCCACCACGGCCCGGCCGAGCGGAGCCGACCACGGTACGGCGCAGACCCCGAGCAACTGGAACGCCTCCGACAGGCCGTGCGCCGCGATGAACCCCGCCACCCACCCGGCCCGCTCCGCGGCTTCCAGGATGCCCAGCAGCTTCGCGCGTTCGGCCAGGGAGACCGCGCCCGGACCGCCCGCCTCCGGCGCCGCGGGAACCCCGAGCAGCGCTCTCGCCCACGCGGCGTCCCGCTGTCGTACGGCGGCCTGGCACCAGGCCGCGTGCAGTTCGCCCTGCCAGCCGTCCGCGACCGGGAGCGCCACGATCTCTTCCGGCGTGCGGCCGCCGAGCCGCGCCTGCCAGGTGGCGAGCGGGGCCGCCTCCACCAACTGGCCCAGCCACCAGGACCGTTCCCCGCGTCCGGCCGGGGGCTTCGCCACCACCCCGTCCCGCTCCATGCCCGGGTCGCACTCGGGCGGCGCCTCCACCGCGATCGCCGGGCCGTCCCCCGAGCGGTCGACGGCCACACAGGCCCCGGCCCGCACCGCCATGCGCCCCGCCAGCGCCGAGCCCGGCAGCGTGGACAGCAGCTCCGCCGCCGTCGTCCGCACGTTACGGCTCCGGTCCGACAGCGCCAGTTCCAGGAACGGCTCGTCCCCGGCGGCCAGTCCGGTGCGCAGCGAGTCGAGGAACATCAGCCGGTCCTCCGCCCGCTCCGTCGCCCAGGTCCCGGCCAGCAGCTCGCGCGCCGCCTCGGGGGTACGGGCCCGCAGCGCGGCCAGCAGAGCGACCCGCTCGGCGAACAACCCCTCCTGCCACAACTGCCCTATTCCGTCGGTGTCCTCGGGGCCGGGCAGGCTCGCGCCACCGCCCGGGGCCGCGCGCAGGGTGAACCGCCAGTCCTGGTTGAACCGGGCCAGCCACATCGCGCGCGGCCCCGCGAAGGCCAGCGCCGCGGGCCGCAGGTCGGTACGGCCCCGGGCCGCGTCCAGCAGTGCGGGCAGCGTCTGCGGGGGCGCGGCGAACCCGCGCGCGTTGGCCGCCGCGAGCCACTGGGGCAGCAGCTCCACGAGGTCGGGCGAGGTGCCCCGGCGACCGCCGGTCCCGGTGCCGGGGCGGTCGGACAGCAGCATCGCGAGCCTGCGCGCGGCCGCGGCGGGCAGCGCGGGGCGCGGATCCTCGGGAGCGGGTTCGGGGCGGTCCGCGGCCCGCGCGGGCCGCAGTCCGGCCCGTCGGCGTACGGTCGCCACGGCCGCCTCGTCCAGCAGGGCCACGGGAGCCTCCCGCCCGAGCCCGCCGGTCGCGGGCGGACGCCGGTCGGTGCCCAGCAGGGCCGTGGTGACGAGGTCTTCCCAGGCGGTCACGGCGTTTCCTCTCCGGAAGTCGGTCGGGTGGTGCGGGCCGGTCGGGTCAGCACAGCGGTACCGCCTCTCCGGTGTGCTCGGGCCAGGCCGTCAGGGGGGTGAAGCCGCGGTGGCCGCACTCGCCGAAGACCGTGACCGGGGCCCCGCCGGAGAGCGCGACCAGCCGCCACAGACCGGGCCGGGCGCGGGCGGCGGGAGAGAGGGGGAGTGCTCCTTCCCCTTCCACGTCGGCCAGTTGCCAGGAATCACCGTCCGGGACGGGCACCACCCGGCCCAGCGTCACCGGCACCGACTCCAGCCACGGGTCCGCCCGTAGCGCCTCCCCGTACCGGGCCGCCGCCCCGGCCGTCGTCAGGCCGGTCGGCCGTACCGGCAGGGGCGCGGGCGCGGCGAACCGCTCGCCCAGGGCCGCCCGGTGCTCACCCGCGCCCGGGTAGGCGGACAGCTCGGCCTCCAGGGCGAGACCGACCGGCAGCGCCAGCTCCGGGGCACGGCCGGCCGCCCCGTAGGAGAGGAGCAGCGCCGTACGGCCCGAGTCGGCGCCGTGCAGCCAGATCCGGCGGGTCGTCAGTTTCGCGTCCGCCGTGTCGTACTGGGCGAGGACCAGCCAGCGGTCACGCACCGGGGGGCCGTCCGCCGAGGCGGGCAGGCCGACGCGGGCCCGGACCGTGGCGGCGAGGCTCTCCGGGAGCCGGTCGCGGCGCAGCCAGCCCTGGTCGAGGAGGTGCAGCAGCGCGCACTCCTCCAGCAGTCGCACCGGCCAGCCGGGCCCGGAGGCCGGTATGGCACCCAACTCCCGCACCCGCGCGGCCAGCCCGGGTGCCTGGGCGTCGACCATGCGGGCCGCGGTCTCCTCCCAGAGTCCGTACCCCGTCTGCTCGGCCGGGGCCAGCCCGCCGCGGAGCAGGTCGGTCAGGCGCTGCTCCAGCTCCGTGGCGCCGGCCGTGACCCGCTCGGCACGCCGCTCCGCCCGCCGCCGGGCCGCCTCGGGATCAGCGGTGGCCGGGGAACTCCCCTCGCCCGTCGCCCGTTTGTCCTCCGCGCGCTTGCGCCGGCCCGCGATCCACTGCTCGGCCCAGTCCGGCGGCTCCGTCACCGTCGGCACCGTGTCGTCCTCGCCCGCCCACAGCAGGAGCAGCCCGAGGGCGTGTTTGCAGGGGAACTTCCGGCTGGGGCAACTGCACTTGTACGCGAGCCCCGCCGGGTCCGCCATGTCCACGATCGTCTGGTACGGCTTGCTTCCGCTGCCCTTGCACAGTCCCCATACGGTCCCCTCCTCGCAACTCCCCGCCCCGGACCACGGTCCCGCCGCTCCGAGTTTGCTTCCCGCCTTGCGTGACGCGGCGTCAGGAGCCAGTGCCAGCACCTGGTCCGCACTCCAGCGCACCCCCTGCTGAGTCATGTCATCGAAGGTAGATCCCCCCACTGACAATCGACCCGACGGCCATGTTTGCGCAGGTCAGGGCGATTGTCAGTGGCGTGGTGCACGGTGGACACCAGATCCGAACCGGCCGAGCTGGAGGGGGCCTCAGCCATGACTGTGTCCGTGGAACCGACCGACCCGACGACCACCGAGAGTGCGCTGCGACCGCACGCCGAGCACGCCTTCGCCGCGGAACTCGCCGCGCTGGCCGCACAGGACGACCGGCCGCGCCCGGCCCGCTGGAAGATGTCGCCCTGGGCGGTGGCCACCTATCTCCTGGGCGGCGCTCTGCCGGACGGCACGGTGATCACACCGAAGTACGTCGGCCCCCGGCGTATCGTCGAGGTCGCCGTCACCACCCTCGCCACGGACCGCGCCCTGCTCCTGCTCGGCGTGCCCGGCACCGCCAAGACCTGGGTCTCCGAGCATCTGGCCGCCGCGGTCAGCGGTGACTCGACGCTGCTGGTGCAGGGCACGGCGGGCACCCCGGAGGAGGCGATCCGCTACGGCTGGAACTACGCCCAGCTGCTGGCCAACGGCCCGAGCCGGCGCGCGCTGGTGCCGAGCCCGGTCATGCGGGCCATGGCGGAGGGCATGACGGCGAGAGTCGAGGAGCTGACCCGGATCCCGGCCGATGTGCAGGACACGCTGATCACGATCCTGTCCGAGAAGACCCTGCCGATCCCGGAGCTGGGGCAGGAGGTCCAGGCGGTCCGCGGTTTCAACCTGATCGCGACCGCCAACGACCGCGACCGGGGTGTCAATGACCTCTCCAGCGCCCTGCGCCGCCGCTTCAACACCGTCGTCCTGCCGCTGCCGGAGAGTCCGGACGCCGAGGTCGACATCGTCGCGCGCCGTGTCGACCAGATCGGCCGCTCCCTGGACCTGCCCGCCGTGCCCGACGGCATCGAGGAGATCCGCCGGGTCGTCACCGTCTTCCGGGAGCTGCGCGACGGCATCACCACCGACGGCCGGACCAAGCTGAAGTCGCCGAGCGGGACGCTCTCCACGGCCGAGGCGATCTCCGTCGTCACCAGCGGACTCGCCCTGTCCGCCCACTTCGGGGACGGCGTGCTGCGGGCCGGCGACGTCGCGGCGGGCCTCCTCGGCGCGGTCGTCCGCGACCCGGCCGCCGACCGCGTCATCTGGCAGGAGTACCTGGAGACGGTGGTACGCGAGCGCGACGGCTGGAAGGACTTCTACCGTGCCTGCCGGGAGGTGAGCGTATGAGCGGCTCCCCCCGGCCGCGGGGCGGGCCGCTGCTCCTGGGGGTACGGCACCACGGACCCGGTTCCGCCCGGGCGGTGCGGGCCGCCCTGGAAGCCGCCCGGCCGAAGACCGTACTGATCGAGGGGCCGCCCGAGGCCGACGCGCTGATCCCGCTGGCCGCCGACCCGCGGATGCGGCCCCCGGTGGCCCTCCTGGCACACGCCGTGGACGAGCCCGGCCGCTCGGCCTTCTGGCCGCTGGCCGACTTCAGTCCCGAGTGGGTGGCCATGCGCTGGGCCCTGGAGCACGACGTCCCGGTCCGCTTCATCGACCTGCCGGCCACCCACACGCTGGCGTGGGGAACGGGGGACGAGGAAGCGGCGGCGCCGGCCGACGTGGAGGACGGCGCGTCCGAGGCCGGCCGGCGGATGCGGGTCGATCCCCTCGCCGCCCTCGCCGAGGCCGCCGGTCACGACGACCCCGAGCGCTGGTGGGAGGACGTCGTCGAGCACCGGGGCGGGACCGGGGACGGCGAGCGGGGGGAACGGGATGCGCTCGCGCCGTTCACCGCGGTGGCGGAGGCGATGGAGGTGCTGCGGGAGACCCACGGGGCCGGTGGCCGGGACCGGGACCCGGTGCGCGAGGCATACATGAGGCTCCAACTGCGAGCGGCCCAACGGCGGTTCGGCGAGGACGTCGCGGTGGTGTGCGGGGCGTGGCATGTGCCGGCGCTGCGCACGCGGAGCACCGTCGCGGCCGACCGGGAGCTGCTGAAGGGGCTGCCCAAGGTCAGGACGGACATGACCTGGGTGCCGTGGACCAACCGCCGGCTGGCACGGTCGAGCGGATACGGCGCGGGCATCGACTCACCGGGCTGGTACGGACACCTGTTCCGCGCCGGGGACCGGCCGGTGGAGCGGTGGCTCGTCAAGGTCGCCGGACTGCTGCGCGAGGAGGACCGGATCGTCTCCTCGGCCCATGTCATCGAGGCGGTACGGCTGGCCCACACCCTCGCGGTGATGCGCGGCCGTCCCCTGCCAGGTCTGGGCGAGACCACCGACGCGGTGCGCGCGGTGCTCTGCGAGGGTTCGGACGTTCCGCTGGCGCTGGTCCACGACCGGCTGGTGGTCGGGGACGTGCTGGGGGAGGTGCCGCAGGCAGCGCCCGCGGTGCCGTTGCAGCGCGACCTGGCCCGGGAACAGCGTCACCTCAGGCTCAGGCCGGAGGCGTTGGAACGGGAGCTGGAGCTCGACCTGCGCAAGGAGATCGACTCCGGGCGCAGCCGGCTGCTGCACCGGCTGCGGCTGCTCGGCATCGGATGGGGCGAGCAGGCGCAGTCACGGGGGAGCACGGGGACGTTCCGGGAGACCTGGCGGCTGCGCTGGGAGCCGGAGCTGTCGGTGCGGGTCGCCGAGGCCGGGGTGTGGGGGACGACCGTCGAGGGCGCGGCGACGGCCAGGGCCGAGGCCGACGCGGCGCAGGCGACCGCCCTCGCCGGCGTCACCGCGCTCGCCGAACTCTGCCTGCTCGCCGGTCTGCCGGACGCACTGCCGGTGGTGATGCGGGCGCTCGCCGACCGGGCCGCGCTGGACACGGACGTCGGCCAGCTCGCCCAGGCCCTGCCGGCCCTGGTCCGCTCCCTGCGCTACGGCGACGTACGGGGGACCGACACCCGGGCGCTCGCCGAGGTGGCCGCGGGCCTCGCCGAGCGGGTCTTCGTGGGGCTCCCGCCGGCCTGCGCAGCCCTCGACCCGGACGCGGCGGAGGAGATGCGGGGCCATGTGGACGCGGTGCACACGGCGGTGGGACTGCTCGGGGAGCCCGGCACGGGGGCCGATCCCGACCGCCGTGATCTGCGGGGCCGCTGGCGGGCGGTGCTCCGCGCGCTGGCCGGCCGGGACACCGTGCCCGGAGTGCTGCGGGGGCGGGCGGTGCGGATCCTGCTCGACGAGGGAGAGCTGGAGCCGGCGGAGGCGGCCCGCCTGATGGGGCTGGTGCTCTCGCCGGGGACTCCGCCCGCGGACGCCGCCGCCTGGGTCGAGGGGTTCGTCGGGGGCGGCGGGGGCGGAATGCTGCTCGTCCACGACGAACGGCTGCTCGGCCTCGTCGACACCTGGCTCACCGGGGTGCCGGCGGACGCCTTCACGGACGTACTGCCCCTGCTGCGGCGGACGTTCTCGGCGTACGAGCCGGGGGTGCGCAGGACGATTGGCGAGTTGGTGCGCCGCGGGCCGGCAGCGCGGGCGGACGTGCCCGGGCAGGCCGGCGGGACACCGGGCTTCGGCGCCGAGCCGGACGAGGAGCGGGCCGCCGCCGTGCTGCCGGTGCTGCGGCTGCTGCTCGGACTCGACGGAACAGCACCGGACGACGATCTTGTGAGGGCGGGCAGATGACAGCAGAGGTGACGGGCGCCGGCACCGGCCTCGACGACACGGCGCGGGAACGGCTGCGGCGCTGGCGGCTGGTGCTCGGGGGCGAGGCCGCCGAGGGGACCGGATGCGCGCTGTCCGGGCGGGACGCGGCCATGGACGGCACGCTGGCCGCGCTCTACGGGAAGGGGGACAGAGCGCAGTCGGGGCGCGAGCGTTCGGCGGGTCTGGGGGCGTCGGCACCGTCGGTGGCGCGGTGGCTCGGGGACATCCGGACGTACTTCCCGTCCTCCGTCGTCCAGGTCATGCAGCGCGACGCCATCGACCGGCTGGGGCTTACCGCGCTGCTGCTGGAGCCCGAGATGCTGGAGGCGGTGGAGGCCGACGTGCACCTGGTGGGCACGCTGCTCTCGCTCAACAAGGCGATGCCGGAGACGACCAGGGAGACGGCGCGGGCGGTCGTCCGCAAGGTCGTCGAGGACCTGGAGAAGCGGCTGGCCACCCGCACCCGGGCCACCCTCACCGGTGCCCTGGACCGCAGCGCGCGGATCAGCAGGCCGCGCCACCACGACATCGACTGGAACCGCACGATCGCGGCCAACCTCAAGCACTACCTGCCCGATTACCGGACGATCGTGCCGGAGCGGCTCGTCGGGTACGGACGGGCGTCCCGGTCGGTGAAGAAGGAAGTGGTGCTCTGCATCGACCAGTCCGGGTCGATGGCGGCCTCGGTGGTGTACGCCTCGGTGTTCGGGGCGGTGCTGGCGTCCATGCGGTCCATCGACACCCGGCTCGTCGTCTTCGACACGGCCGTGGTCGACCTCACCGACCAGCTCGACGACCCGGTGGACGTCCTGTTCGGCACCCAGCTGGGCGGCGGTACGGACATCAACCGGGCGCTCGCGTACTGCCAGTCGCAGATCACCCGGCCGACCGAGACCGTCGTCGTGCTCATCAGCGACCTCTACGAGGGCGGCATACGCAACGAGATGCTGAAACGGGTCGCGGCGATGAAGGCCTCGGGGGTGCAGTTCGTGGCACTCCTCGCCCTGTCGGACGAGGGGGCGCCGGCCTACGACCGGGAGCACGCGGCCGCGCTCGCCGCGCTGGGGGCACCGGCGTTCGCCTGCACGCCCGATCTCTTCCCGGAGGTGATGGCCGCGGCGATCGAGAAGCGGCCGATTCCCGTCCCGGACACAGTGTGAAGGAGACCGCATCAAGTCAGAGAGGTCTTGTGAACCGGACATGCTTACCTGTCGGTAAGGGGGTACTTGCGCAACGCCGGGCCGGGCGTGCGAGGATCGACGCCCGCGTCGCGGTCCGTGGTCTCAACCCCGCGCGCCGCACCGCTGTTTCGCGTCCGCGTTCCGCCGTACCGGAGGATCCTGCCCGCCTTGACCTCGCCAGCCGTTCTGCCCGGTCCCGCCGAGCGCCCGTCGCGCACGGCGGCGGGGCGGCGCGCGCTGCAGCTGGCGCTGCTGGCCGGTGGACTGCTCGCGCTCGGCCTCCTCTGCGGAGGACGGGCACAGGCGGCCGAGGGAACGGCTGCGGTGCCGTCGACACCGACGTTGACGCCCCTGGTGAGCCGACCGGGTGTGGACAGGGTGCTCCCGGCCGGTGAGACGGCGCCGGACGAGAAGGCGACGCCCGCCGGGACGACGGATCACCAGCCGACGCCCCACCAGCACGCCGCCCGCACGACTGCCCAGCCCACCGCGACTCCCGAGCCGTCCTCGGCCGCCACGGCACCAGTGACCCGCCCCGCACCTCCCGCCCCCGCGCCGCCCACCACGCCGGCGGCCCCGGTCGTGCGGGTCGTCCCGGTCGTGGGGGAAACGGTTCGCTCGGTGACCGACACCGTGACAGCCACCGTGACCACGGTCGTGACTCAGGGGCTCGGCGAGGTGGTCCGGCAGGTGTCGGAACTGCCGGCGCAGCTGCCCTCGCTGCCCGGGTGGCTGCCCACGCTCCCGGAGCCGCCGGGTGGGTCCCCCGTCCTGCCGGTGCCGGTACCGCCCGTTGGGTCCGTCCCGGCGCCGGTCACCCCGGCCCCGGTCACCCCGGCGCCCGGCACCACGAAGGCGCGGCCCGCCGTGACGGAGGGCGGCGGGCAGCAGAGCACCCCCGCGGGGAAGCCGGCGGCGACGGCGGTGCCGTACGGGCCGCGGGGCCCCGCCTGCGCCCCCGCCTCCACACCGTTCTCCGGGACGGCAGCACACCAGCACCCCGGCGGTCACCGTGCCGCCCGCGCCTTCGCCGGCCCGAGCCACCCCGCGCCCACCGGAGACCCGGACGGCGCGCTGGGGAAGTCCGCGGTCGACGGCGGTTCCTCCAGGCACGGTGACGCGTACGCCGTGACCTTCGCCGACCGGGCGCCGCTGCGGCTCGTGCCCGGTGCCGCCGCGCACGACGACGCGGCCGGGACCCGGGACAGGTACCGGGACATCCCCGTCTTCCCCGGCTAGGAGGACGGCCGGCCCACTCCCCGCCGCGGATCTGTCGTGCGGGGCGGAACAGGTCTGCCCGTCCGGAACCCCCTACCGCTCCGGGCGGCGATGCCCCCAGCCGCGCTTCCGGCCCACCGGAGGCACTCCCGGCTCCGCGGACGCGTGCCCCACGCGCCGGAGCCCCGAAGGACTGACGCACGCATGAACAAGAACATCAGCAGTTCCCTCGCCGTAGCCATGGAGATCGCCGTGGCGGCCGACGACGCCGTATGCGGCCCGGACACCTGCCGGGTGGCCGGGATACGCGCGGCGCAGGCCATCCAGGGCGCCCGGGCCGCCAGGGCCGCCCGGGCCACGGCCAAGGCCCAGGCCACCGCCAGGGCACACGCCCAGGCCCTGCAGCGACGGGCGGTCACCATGCTCGGCACCGGCACCACCCCGCAGACCAGGTCCTACTCCCTCTGACTCCCTCTGGCCCCCTGACTCCGCGGGGTGGCCCGGGGGTGGGCGGCCGAACACCGTCGGTTCGCCCCCGCCGGGACCCGCGGTCCGGGCCGGGCGCTCCCCGTGGGGCGGGGAGCGGCGGTCCACCCCGGAGGCGCGCAGCCTCCGGGCGGAGGCCTCACCGGGCCGGCCCCAGCCCGGTGAGGCCTCGCACAACGTCCCCAAGACGGCACGCCGTGCCACCAGAACCCCCGATACCCGGCATCATGTGACAGGTATCACCGCTCAGGTGTGACCCCTGATTTAGAGACCCCCCGCGAGCGGCGATAATCTGCGAGACGGACATGCCGCGCGCTCGGACACCGTGTGCGCCCCCCTTGTGACACATTGCGGACGTCACGCTGCCCTTCGCGGCACGCCCACGCATCCAACGAACCGCGAGATCACTGATAGGGACGGAAGCGCGTGGACCTGTTCGAGTACCAGGCGAGGGACCTCTTCGCCAAGCACGATGTACCGGTGCTGGCCGGTGAAGTCATCGACACGCCTGAGGCGGCGCGCGAGATCACCGAGCGTCTGGGCGGCAAGTCCGTCGTCAAGGCGCAGGTGAAGGTCGGTGGTCGTGGCAAGGCCGGTGGCGTCAAGCTGGCCGCCTCCGCGGACGAGGCCGTCGCCCGTGCGACGGACATCCTCGGCATGGACATCAAGGGCCACACGGTCCACAAGGTGATGATCGCCGAGACCGCCCCGGAGATCGTCGAGGAGTACTACGTCTCCTTCCTCCTCGACCGTGCGAACCGCACCTTCCTCTCCATCGCCTCCGTCGAGGGCGGCATGGAGATCGAGGAGGTGGCGGCCACCCGTCCGGAGGCCGTGGCCCAGACCCCGATCAACGCGATCGACGGTGTGGACCTGGCCAAGGCCAAGGAGATCGTCGCCGCGGCGAAGTTCCCGGCCGACGTCGCCGACCAGGTCGCCGACATCCTGGTCAAGCTGTGGGACACCTTCATCAAGTCGGACGCCCTCCTCGTCGAGGTCAACCCGCTCGCGAAGGTCGTCTCCGGCGAGGTCCTGGCCCTGGACGGCAAGGTGTCGCTCGACGACAACGCCGAGTTCCGGCACGACTGGGACGAGCTGCACGACAAGGCCGCGGCCAACCCGCTGGAGGCCGCCGCCAAGGAGAAGAACCTCAACTACGTCAAGCTCGACGGCGAGGTCGGCATCATCGGCAACGGCGCGGGTCTCGTGATGAGCACCCTGGACGTCGTCGCGTACGCCGGTGAGAACCACGGCGGTGTCAAGCCCGCCAACTTCCTCGACATCGGTGGCGGCGCCTCCGCCCAGGTGATGGCGAACGGCCTGGAGATCATCCTCGGCGACCCGGACGTCCGCTCCGTGTTCGTGAACGTCTTCGGTGGCATCACCGCCTGCGACGAGGTCGCCAACGGCATCGTGCAGGCCCTGAAGCTCCTGGAGGACCGCGGCGAGAACGTCTCCAAGCCGCTGGTCGTCCGTCTCGACGGCAACAACGCCGAACTGGGTCGCAAGATCCTCACCGACGCCAACCACCCGCTGGTGCAGCGCGTCGACACCATGGACGGCGCGGCCGACAAGGCCGCCGAGCTGGCCCACGCCGCCAAGTAAGCACTCAGGACGAGGACAGAACACACCATGGCTATCTGGCTCAACAAGGACAGCAAGGTCATCGTCCAGGGCATGACCGGCGCCACGGGCATGAAGCACACCAAGCTCATGCTGGGCGACGGCACCAACGTCGTGGGCGGCGTCAACCCGCGCAAGGCCGGTCAGAAGGTCGACTTCGACGGCACCGAGGTACCGGTCTTCGGCACCGTCAAGGAGGCCATCGAGGCCACCGGCGCCGACGTCTCCGTCATCTTCGTGCCGGAGAAGTTCACCAAGGCCGCGGTCGACGAGGCCATCGACGCCGAGATCCCGCTGGCCGTCGTGATCACCGAGGGCATCGCCGTGCACGACTCGGCGGCCTTCTGGGCGTACGCCGGCAAGAAGGGCAACAAGACCCGGATCATCGGCCCGAACTGCCCCGGCATCATCACGCCGGGCCAGTCGAACGTCGGCATCATCCCGGGCGACATCACCAAGCCGGGCCGCATCGGCCTGGTCTCGAAGTCCGGCACGCTGACGTACCAGATGATGTACGAGCTCCGTGACATCGGTTTCTCGACCGCCGTCGGCATCGGTGGCGACCCGATCATCGGTACCACGCACATCGACGCGCTCGCCGCGTTCCAGGACGACCCCGACACCGACCTGATCGTGATGATCGGTGAGATCGGTGGCGACGCCGAGGAGCGTGCGGCCGCGTTCATCAAGGAGAACGTGACCAAGCCGGTCGTCGGTTACGTCGCGGGCTTCACCGCGCCCGAGGGCAAGACCATGGGCCACGCCGGCGCCATCGTCTCCGGTTCGTCGGGCACCGCCCAGGCGAAGAAGGAGGCCCTGGAGGCCGCGGGCGTCAAGGTCGGCAAGACCCCGACCGAGACGGCGAAGCTCGCCCGCGAGCTGCTCGCCGGCTGAAGGGCTGCGTGACCGTACGCCGGTAGGCCCGTCCCCGCAGTGGGGCGGGCCTGCCGGCGTTTCGCCTGCCGGCCACTCAGCCCGCCAGCGGTGCCAGTCTCTCCGGGCCGTTGTCCGCGGCCCTCTGCAGTTTCAGCCGGAGCGCCCGCTCACCCGCCGACAGCGGCCCCATCCCCACCTCCGCCGGTACCCCGCTGATCGCCTGCGCGGGGCCGATCGGGGCCTCGTAGTGCGTCGGCGCCGTCCGTAGCGTGAGCGTCGTCGCCGCGATGATCGTCGCCGTGAAGGCGAGTGCGGACCGGGTCCAGAAGCGGGTCTGCCGTTCGGCGTAGGTCCGTACGGCGGGCGGCTGGGCCGCCCGCAGGGACTCCGCCGAGGCCAGTTCGGCCATCCGGCGGTTCAGCGCCGCGGCGTCCGCCAGCTCGGGGACCTGCTCGGCGACCGCCTGCCGCGCGTGGGTCAGCCGACGCGCCGCCGCCGGAGTGCTCGCCTCCGTCTCCGCCGCCGTCTCCGGCAGGTCGAGGCCGACACCGTCGTACAGGAGGAGCGTGCGGCGGTACGACGGCGGGAGCCGGAGGAGCGCCTCCAGCAGGGCGCGGTCCGCCGCGTCGGCCGGCGGGGCCTCGGGCTGGCGGTAGCGCAGCCGGAACTGGTGCCAGGGGGAGAGCGCGCACTCGTGCGCCACCGCGCGTACCCAGCCGGCCGGGTCCCGGTCGCGGGCCACCTGCGGCCAGTTCTGCCAGGCGAGTTGGAAGGCCCGTTCGACGGCTTCCCGCGCCAGCTCCCGGCGCCCGGTGAGCAGATAGGTCTGCCGTACCAGGGCGGGGGCGCAGAACGCGTAGAGCGCGTCGAAGGCCTGAGTGGGCGTCAGGGCAGCGGACGGTACGGCCTCGTCGGCGGGGACAGGGCTCTGCGTCACCGGGCGCACCTTCCTTCGGAAAAACACATAAACATATATTGGGCGACACTTCGGTGGTTCGCCCGTTACGCCGGGAAAGCGCGTGTCGTTGGGAGCATGGCCGTCGTGATTCGGATGCCCGCCCACCGACCGCCGTCGGCACCCCCGTCGCGCCCGTCGCGCCCGCAACTCATGTCCCTTCTGCTCACCCGGTTGCGGGACCGTTCCCCCGGCCTGGGCGCGAGCCTCCTGGGCGGCGCGATGGCTGCCGGGCTCGGACTCGCCTGTGTCTCGGCGCTGGTGATGGCGCTGTGGGTCAGTTCGCCGTACCCCGACAGCGGGCCCGCCGCCGCGCTGCATCTCGCGGCGGCGCTGTGGCTTCTCGCCCACGGGGTCGAACTGGTCCGCACCGACACCCTCTCCGGGGTGCCGGCCCCGGTCGGCGTGACGCCGTTGCTGCTCCTGGTGCTGCCGGTACTGCTGGTGTACCGGGGGGCACGGGACGCGGTGGACGCCCCGGACGGCGACGGCGACGGAGCCGACACCCTTCACGCGCCGCCGCCGGTCCGGGCCCGTACGGCGTGGACCGGGGTGGTGGCCGGTTACCTCGGCGTGGGCGGCTGCGCCGCGTTGTACGCGTCCGGTGGTGAACTGCGGCCCGTGTGGGGGTGGGTGGCGGTGTGTCTGCCGCTGCTCGCGACGGTCGCGGCGGGCGCCGGGGTGTGGACGGCGTACGGCCGTCCGCGCGAGCCGCTGCTGGACCTGGTGCGGCTGCTCCCGGGGCCGGTACGGCGACTGCTGCTGGGCCGCGACACCCGGGTGCGCTGGGGTACGGCCGTCCGCGCCTCCCTGGCCGGGGCGGCGGTGTTCTTCGCAGGCGGGACACTGCTGCTCGCGGTGTCGCTGGTCCTGCACGGAGGTCCGGCCCGGACGTCGTTCCTGCAGCTGACGGAAGGATGGACGGGACGGTTCGCGGTCCTGCTGCTCTGCGTCTCGCTGGTCCCGAACGCGGCGGTGTGGTCGGCGTCGTACGCGGTCGGCCCCGGCTTCGCGCTCGGCGCCGGTCATCTCGTCAACCCCCTGGCGGCCGACCCGGCCCCGCTGCTGCCGCCCTTTCCGCTGCTCGCGGCCGTGCCGGCGGACGGGCCCGGCACGCCGTTGAACTGGCTGGCGGGCGCGGTGCCGGTGGCGGCCGGGGTGACGATGGCCTGGTTCGTGGTGGGCCGGGCGGCCCGACGGCGCTGGCGGGCCGGGCGGACGGCCGGGGTGATGGTGCTGGCGGGGCTGCTGTGTGCGCTGTTGCTCGCGGCCCTGGCCGAGCTGGCCGGCGGCCCCCTGGGCGTCGCCGCGCTCACCCGTTTCGGTCCGGTCTGGTGGCAGACGGGCGCGGCGACCGGCGGCTGGCTCCTCGGGGTGGGCGTACCGGCGGCCCTGCTGCTGCGGGCCTGGCGGGGGTTTGGCCCGGCCTCGCTCGCGGCATGGCTGGGGTTCGGCAAACAGCAGCCGGGCCGGCAGCCGGCGGCGGAGAAGAAGAGCGCCATCCCCGCGGCCGCCACTCCGGCGGCCGCCGCCCCGGTGATCGTCCTCCTGCCCGATCAGGGCGACGGCGACACGTTCGAGCCGTACGAGGCGCTGCCCGTCGAGCCGTACGAGGCGCTGCCCGTCGAGCCGTACGAGATGCCGCCGGCCCCAACGCCGCCGTCCGGCACCTGGCAGGAGGAGACGGACCGCAAGGCCCGGTGGGCGGCACTGCGGGAGGCGTCCGAACCGTCGGACGGCCCTGACGGGACCTGCGGGACCTGACGGACAGCCCCGTCCTCAGCTGTTCGTGGTGCCCAGGATGGTGCGCAGCTCCTTCGGGAGCAGGTGGTCGCAGGACTGCTTGGCCTCGTTGGTGAGGGAGTCCGAGACGCAGGTGTAGTAGTCGCGGTAGACCATCTGGGCCGTGAAGGTCGCCGCCACCAGGGCCAGCGCCAGCGACGCCGTGACCAGGCCGCTGATCGCCGCCGTGGTCTGCGGGCGGCCGGCGTTGGCGTTGGCCGCGGCCTCCTCGGGGCTGCGCGGCCTGGCGCGGATCGCGCTGACACCCCAGTAGATGCCCAGGGCGCCCAGCAGCAGTGCCACGTACGGCCAGCCGAAGAGGGCGAAGAGGAACGCCCACATACCGCTCAGCAGCGCGTACCGCGCCCGGCGCTGGGCCGGGTCCGTCGGGTCCCAGCGCATCCCCGGGCCGCCGGGGCCGCCCTGACCGCCGCCGCCCGGGCCGCTCTCGTCGGGACGTCGGCCGAAGCCGCCGGACTGCCGGCCGGGCTGGCGGTCGCTCCACTGGCTGCCCCAGGGCGACTGCTGGTCGTCGTCACCGGCCGGGCGGCGGGGCTGCCACGGCTTGTCCGGGGCGCCCTCCGGCGGCGGGGCGAAGGGGTTGTCGTCCTGCTGGTCGCCCTTCGGCCGGTCCGAGGGCGCCTCGGGCGGCGAGGCCGGCCGTTCCCGCAACAGCACGGCGAAACGCGGCCCTCCCTGCACCGACTGCGGGGGGAGCATACGAAGTCCCAGGCTGCGGTCCGGCATCAAGTGAGCGTCTTCCCCTAGATCAAGATGGACAACGAAACGGCTGGTTACCTGGTGAACGCGTCGTGTCCCGCACGCGTTCCCGCCCCGGTACCTCCCAGACGCTACCTTCCGGCCACGCCCCCGTCCCGTGGGGGCCGTCCGGTGTGCCGGTATCGTTGCTGACGGCCGGCCGCTTCGTAGACTTCCCCGTATCCCGGGGCGCGAAGCACTCGTATGAAGGTACAAAGCGGGTGCGGTCCGGCCGCCGTACCGACGCTCCCCCGAGAAAGGGCCCCACCGTGGCCGCCAAGCCCGTGGCCAAGCGCCTCGTCGTGCTGGTCTCCGGATCCGGCACCAACCTCCAGGCGCTCCTCGACGCGATCGCCGGGACCGGCGTCGAGGCCTACGGCGCCGAGGTCGTCGCCGTCGGGGCCGACCGCGACGGCATCGAGGGGCTCGCGCGCGCCGAGCGCGCCGGGATCGCGACCTTCGTGACCCGGGTGAAGGACTTCGCGACGCGGCAGGAGTGGGACCGGGCGCTGACCGGCGCCGTCGCCGCCCACGAGCCCGACCTCGTCGTCTCCGCCGGGTTCATGAAGATCCTCGGGAAGGAGTTCCTGGCGCGGTTCGGCGGGCGGACCGTGAACACGCACCCCGCCCTGCTGCCCAGTTTCCCCGGGGCCCACGGCGTACGGGACGCGCTCGCGTACGGCGCCAAGGTCACCGGCTGCACCGTCCACTTCGTCGACGACGGCGTCGACACCGGGCCGATCATCGCTCAGGGCGTGGTGGAGGTCCGGGACGAGGACGACGAGAGCGCGCTGCACGAGCGAATCAAGGAAGTCGAGCGAAGCCTGCTCGTCGAGGTCGTGGGGCGGATCGCCCGCAACGGCTATCGCACCGAGGGACGAAAGGTATTTATCCAGTGACCGCCGAGAGCAACAAGCGGCCCATCCGACGGGCGCTCGTCAGCGTCTACGACAAGACGGGTCTCGAAGACCTCGCGCGCGGGCTGCACGAGGCGGGCGTCGAACTCGTCTCCACCGGCTCCACCGCCTCCCGCATCGCCGCCGCCGGGGTCCCCGTGACCAAGGTGGAGGAGCTGACCGGCTTCCCGGAGTGCCTGGACGGCCGGGTCAAGACCCTGCACCCCAGGGTCCACGCCGGCATCCTGGCCGACCTGCGCCTGGAGAGCCACCGCAAGCAGCTCGAAGAGCTCGGTGTCGAGCCGTTCGACCTCGTCGTCGTCAACCTCTACCCGTTCCGCGAGACCGTCGCCTCGGGCGCCTCGCCGGACGAGTGCGTCGAGCAGATCGACATCGGCGGCCCCTCGATGGTCCGCGCCGCCGCCAAGAACCACCCCTCGGTCGCCGTGGTCACCAGCCCCGATCGGTACGCCGACGTGCTCGCCGCCGTCACCGCCGGCGGCTTCGACCTGGCCACCCGCAAGCGGCTGGCCGCCGAGGCCTTCCAGCACACGGCGTCCTACGACGTGGCGGTCGCCTCCTGGTTCGCCTCGGAGTACGCCCCGGTCGACGAGTCGCGGTTCCCGGACTTCCTGGGCGCCACCTGGCAGCGCGAGAACACCCTGCGCTACGGCGAGAACCCGCACCAGCCCGCCGCCCTCTACGTCGACGCGAGCGGTGGCGGCCTCGCCCGGGCCGAGCAGCTGCACGGCAAGGAGATGTCGTACAACAACTACACGGACACGGACGCCGCGCGCCGTGCCGCGTACGACCACGACGAGCCGTGCGTCGCGATCATCAAGCACGCCAACCCCTGTGGCATCGCGATCGGTTCGGACGTCGCCGAGGCGCACCGCAAGGCGCACGCCTGCGACCCGCTGTCGGCGTTCGGCGGGGTCATCGCCGTGAACCGGCCGGTCAGCAAGGAGCTGGCCGAGCAGGTCGCGGAGATCTTCACCGAGGTCATCGTGGCGCCCGGCTACGAGGAGGGAGCCCTGGAGGCCCTCGCCAGGAAGAAGAACATCCGGGTGCTGAAGGCGCCGGGCGCGCCCGCCAACCCGGTGGAGGTCAAGCCCGTCGACGGCGGTGTGCTGCTCCAGGTCACCGACCGGCTGCAGGCCGACGGCGACGACCCGGCCAACTGGACCCTGGCCACCGGTGAGGCGCTGAGCCCCGGGGAGCTGCGGGATCTCGCCTTCGCCTGGAAGGCCTGCCGGGCCGTGAAGTCCAACGCCATCCTGCTCGCCAAGGACGGCGCCTCGGTCGGCGTCGGCATGGGCCAGGTCAACCGCGTCGACTCCGCGAAGCTGGCCGTCGAGCGGGCCGGGGAGGAGCGGGCACGCGGCTCCTACGCCGCCTCCGACGCCTTCTTCCCGTTCCCCGACGGGCTGGAGATCCTCACCGCGGCCGGCGTGCGGGCCGTGGTCCAGCCGGGCGGTTCGGTGCGTGACGAACTCGTCGTCGAGGCCGCGAAGAAGGCGGGCGTGACGATGTACTTCACCGGGACGCGGCACTTCTTCCACTGAGCCGCGGCACGCGGAGCGCACACACCAGGGCCGTGTCCCCCTCGGTACGGGGGACACGGCCCTTGGAGTACGCGGCGGCGGCCGCTCAGTTGGTGCGGATCACGATCGTGCCGCAGATCTTGTCGGCGAAGGTCTGGCGCTTGGCGTCCCACGCCGGCCACAGCCAGCCCAGGTAGCAGGGGAGACCGTCCACGATGTGCGCGATACGGCGGACGAAGGCCATGCCGACGCCGATCGGCTGGCCGGTCTCCTCCTTCACCAGGCGGATGCCCAGCGCCTTCTTGCCGACCGTCTGGCCGGTGCGGCCCTCCTGGATCAGCTGCCAGATGGCGACGGCGATGATGGCCAGGAAGCCGATGAACAGGAGCGCCTTCACCTTGGCGCCGACCAGCACCAGGATGTACGGCACCAGGAAGACCAGGCCGTCGACGAGGGTGCCGAGGAAGCGCTGGCCCCAGTTCGCGTACGGCGGCGTCGCGCCGTAGCCCTGCTGCGGGTAGCCGTAGCCGCCCTGCTGCGGGTAACCGGGCTGCTGCTGCGGGTAGCCGTAACCCTGCTGCTGCGGCACGCCCTGCGGGGCCTGCTGGTAGCCGGGCTGCTGCGGGTAGCCGTAGCCGGGCTGACCCTGCTGCGGGTTCTGCGGCTGCTGACCGTAAGGGTTGTTGGGCGAGCCGAAACTCATGGCCGTCTTCCTCCGTTGGACCTGCGGGGACGACGCGGAAAGGCACGGAGGTACGTCATGTTCTGAGCGGTTTGCCCCCCCAACCGGACCGCGATACTGCGCCGCTCATCGTTTAGTAAGGGCGAGTTGTTGTCCAGTCCGATTCGCGAGGTGTTGTGCAAGTGCAACATCATTGATCATGACCGCACACCCGATTGGAACCGGGAGACCGGCATCCGCGAGGATGGACCCATGACCGCCCAGATTCTCGATGGCAAGGCCACCGCAGCCGCGATCAAGTCCGATCTGACCGCCCGCGTGGCGGCGCTGAAGGAGAAGGGCGTCACGCCCGGCCTCGGCACGATCCTGGTCGGGGACGACCCCGGCAGCCAGAAGTACGTCGCCGGCAAGCACCGTGACTGTGCGCAGGTCGGCATCGCCTCCATCCAGCGGGAGCTGCCCGCCACCGCGACCCAGGAGGAGATCGAGGCCGTCGTCCGCGAGCTCAACGACGACCCCGCCTGCACCGGCTACATCGTCCAGCTCCCGCTGCCCAAGGGCATCGACGAGAACCGCATCCTGGAGCTGATGGACCCGCACAAGGACGCGGACGGCCTGCACCCGATGAACCTGGGCCGCCTGGTGCTCGGCGAGCCCGCCCCGCTGCCCTGCACCCCCAACGGCGTGCTGACCCTGCTGCGCCGCCACGGCGTCGAGATCAAGGGCGCCGAGGTGGTGGTCGTCGGCCGTGGCGTGACCATCGGGCGCCCGATGCCGCTGCTGCTCACCCGGCGCAGCGAGAACGCGACGGTCACCCAGTGTCACACCGGCACGCGTGACCTCTCCGCCCACCTCAGGCGCGCCGACATCATCGTCGCGGCGGCCGGCTCCCCGCACCTGATCCGTGCCGAGGACGTCAAGCCGGGCGCGGCCGTCCTCGACATCGGCGTCTCCCGCAACGCGGACGGCAAGATCGTCGGCGATGTGGACCCCGGTGTCGCCGAGGTCGCCGGGTGGCTCTCCCCGAACCCCGGCGGTGTCGGACCGATGACCCGGGCCCAGCTGCTCGTCAACGTGGTCGAGGCGGCGGAGCGCAGTGTCGGCTGACGGCGGTCACGGACAGAATGCGGGCCGCCGGGCGACCCGGCGCTTCCCGCTGTTCACGCGGGACACGGCGCGCCCCGAGGGGGGCGGCAGGGCCGCGTCGGGAGACCTGCCGGCGCCGGCTCGGCAGTGGCCGCTGCTGGTGGTGCTGGCGGCCGCCGCGGTGGGGCTGCTGCTGACCTCGCTGGACCAGTTCAGGGTGGGCGCTCTGCTGATCGGCGCGGCGCTGCTCGCGGGCGCGGTGATGCGGTGGGTGCTGCCGAGCGTCGGGATGCTGGCGGTGCGGTCCCGGTTCACGGACATCGCGACCTACGGTGTGCTGGGCCTGGCGATCGTGCTGCTGGCGCTGATGGCGCAGCCGAAGCCCTGGCTGGTGATCCCCTTCCTGAAGGACACGCTGCACTTCACGATGAGGAGCTAGGGGATCCGATCCGGGCCGCCCGAGGAGTGGCCCGCACCTCCCCCGGTGGGTGCGGGCCTTCCCCCTGGCCCACGGTAGGGATCCGGCCTGCCCGGCGAATCCCACCTCCGATGGAAACCCCTACAACTTCCGCGGTACGCCCGGTGATTGACTCCAGGCCCTGGACCCCCGCGTTACGCTGCGGCGATGCGACTGCGGAACCCGCCTCCCTTCGCCGTCGACACGCTGATCGCGTGCGGGACGGTGGTGATGGCCCTGTTGCTGGGGCGGGAGTCGCCCGCCCAGGGCTGGCCGGGGCTCGACGCGTGGGCGTGTGCGCTGATCGTGCTGGCGCAGCTCCCCGTGGCGCTGCGCGGACGGTGGCCGGTCGCGGCCTTCGCCGTCATGCAGGGCGCCTCGATCGTCTATGTCAGCCTCGGCTTCTGGCCCGTGGTGTGCACCTTCGGCTCCCTGCTGGGCCTCTACACGGTCGCGTCGGCGCGGCCGGTCCGGGTGGCCGTCGGCTGCGCGGTCTGCATGACCGGCATGTGGGTGTACGCCGGGCTCGTCACCCGCGGTTCCTCGATGGCCTCCGTCGTCGTACAGGCGCTGCTGTACTGCTCGGTGTTCGTCTGGTTCGGGCATCTCGCGCAGCGCTCCGCCGCGCTCTCCCGGCATCTGAAGGCCGAGCAGGCCGAACGGGCACGCCGGGCCGTGGCTGAGGAGCGTGGGCGGATAGCAAGGGAGTTGCACGACGTCGTCGCCCACCACATGTCGGTGATCTCCGTGCAGGCGGGGCTCGCCCGGTTCGTCTTCGAGTCGGATCCCGGCAAGGCGCGCGGGGCGCTCGGGACGATCGCGGACACCAGCGGGGAGGCCCTGGAGGAACTGCGGCGCATGCTCCACGTGCTGCGGGAGCAGGACCCGCGGGCCGCCGAGCGGGCGCCGATGCCCACCCTGGACCGGCTCGCCGATCTCCTGGAGCGGGTGCGCAGCGGCGGGCTGCCCGTCGAGTTCGTGATCGAGGGCGAGCCGAGGCCGCTGCCGCCGGGTGTCGAACTGTGTGCCTACCGCGTGGTCCAGGAGGCGCTCACCAACGTTCTCAAGCACGCCGGCCACGCCCAGGCGCGGGTGCTGCTGCGGTACCGGCCGCACGAGCTGGCCGTGTCCGTCCGCGACGACGGGGAGGGGGTGAATCCGGACAGAGTGCGAACGAGTGCCGGACATGGCTTGATCGGCATGCGGGAGCGGGCCAAGCTCTATGGCGGGACGATCAGCGTCGGCCCACGCTCCGGGGGAGGCTTCGCGGTCGAGCTGGCCCTGCCGACCTCGGCCGCACTCGCACGGCGGGGGGACGACCGTACCGGATGACCAGAGTGCTCGTGGTCGACGACCAGTTCCTCATCCGCGCGGGTCTGGTGGGGCTGCTGGAAGCCGCGCCCGGCTTCGAGGTGGCCGGAGAGGCCGGGGACGGCGCGGAGGCGGTGCGGCTGGCCGCCGAGACCTGCCCCGACGTCATCCTCATGGACATCCGGATGCCGGGTCTGAACGGCATCGAGGCCACCGAGCGCATCCTGGCGCAGGCGGCGGGGCCCGCGCCCCGCGTCCTCGTGCTCACCACCTTCGACCTCGACGAGTACGTGTACGGCGCGCTGCGCGCGGGCGCCTCGGGCTTTCTCCTCAAGGACTCCGGTCCGGAGCGGCTGCTGGCCGCCGTCACCGCGGTGGACGGCGGGGACGCCCTGTTCGCGCCCAGTGTCACCCGGCGCCTGGTCGAGGCCTTCGCCCGGCAGCACGGCCCCGCCCCGCAGACCGGCCCGCCGCCCGACCTCGACGTGCTGACCTCCCGTGAGGTCGAGGTCCTCAAGCTCACCGCGCGCGGGCTGTCCAACCTGGAGATCGCCGACCTCCTCTACATCAGCGAGGCCACCGTGAAGACGCATCTCAACCGCACGATGACCAAGCTCGACCTGGGCAGCCGGGCCCAGGCGGTGGTGGTGGCGTACGAGACGGGACTGGTGACGCCGGGCGGGCCGGGTGCGGCCGGAGACCACCTCGGCGGCTGAAAGAGGCCCAATGGCGGCCCGTCCCCTCCCCCGAGCAGGACGGACCGCCGTCGGGTCTCAGCCTTCCCGTCGGGTGGCGGCTGTTCAACGGCTGTCCGCGGGCTGTGGCACAGAGGTGACAGTTCCGCTATGGAGCGTCCGCACTGCCACAGCCTGCGGGAACCGTCGGACCGCCCGTCGTCGTCACCCGCTCTGAACTGGCAACGAACTGGCAACGCGGAAGCCGTGGAGGTGCGTGATGGGCGGCTGGCAGCCGCTGCCGGAGGGGCTTCCGGCGGAAGTGCGGCACTTCGTGGAGCAGTTGCGGCTCCTCAAGGACGACACCGGGCTCAGCCTGGTGGCGCTGGGCGCCCGCACCGCCTACAGCAAGTCCTCCTGGCAGCGCTACCTCAACGCCGTGCAGCCGCCGCCGCGACAGGCCGTCGCCGCGCTGTGCCGGGTCGCGGGCCTCACCGGTGCCGACGCCGAACGGCACACCGTGCGCTGGGAGCTGGCCGTCCAGGCCTGGCCGCGGCCGGCGAACGAGCCGGAACCGCCGCCCGGCACCGGGGAGTACGAGGACGACCCCACCCTCCCCTGGTGGGACAGCCCGGAGCCGGAGCGGACGCCCCGCCCGCACGGCGGGCTGCTGCCGGCGGCGGTCCTGCTGCTGCTCGTGCTGCTGCTCGTGGCGGTCGTCGGCGTGGTGGCTCTCGGGTGAGCCGGGGCTGCCGTGACCTGCGAGGTCACGGCCGGGTGACCGGCGTGCCGATGTGCCGACAAGTTCGGGGACGGGTCACGAAGCCGACTCACAAGCGGGCTAACGTGTCCGGTCGGGGCAAGGCGTAGGCCTGTCGGACCGCTTCGCGGTCGGCGTGCGACGGTGCGCGCGGGCGGGGCGGTGCTCCTGTGCGCCCCTGCCGGGGGACTGGGTTTCCGGGGGCGCCGCGGTCCGCTGGGTAACCAGAACGGGGACCGCGCGCGGGCACCACGCGCAGGGGGACGCGGGGGAAGACACGCCACCGGACCGGGGGCGGGAGGACCGGGGAAGAGGGGGGAGCAATGCCTCGCTGGAAGGCGCTGCCGGAGGAACTCGATCCGCAGGTGAAGGAGTTCGCGACCCAGTTGCGGCGGCTGGTGGACCGCAGCGGGCTGGGCGTCGCGGCACTGTCGGACCGCACCGGCTACAGCAGGACGTCCTGGGAGCGGTACCTGGGCGGGCGCCTGCTGGCGCCCAAGGGTGCGATCGTCGCGCTCGCCGAGGTCACGGGCACCGATCCCGTCCACCTGACGACCATGTGGGAGCTGGCCGAACGGGCCTGGAGCCGTTCGGAGCAGCGCCACGACATGACGATGGAGGCGATCCGGATCTCCCAGGCGCGCGCCGCGCTGGGGGAGTTCGGGGGCCCGCCGGCCGTGTCCGCCGGCACCGACAGGAGCAAGGCACCGCGCCGCACGGGCGGTGCCGTCGCGACGCCGGGGATCGCCGGACCGGCGGGCGTCTCGCCCACCGTCCCGCCCCAGCCCACGGCACCGGACGCGAACAGCCGGGAGGGGACCGGCCCGCGCCGGCCGGCCGCGCCCGAGGGACCGGCGTCCGGTGGCGGCGGCCGGCGGCGGCTGACGATGTTCCTCGCGGGGGCCGGGGGTGTCGCCGTGGCCGTCGCCGCCGTCTTCCTCCTGACGGGCGGCGACGGCGGCGGCCACGGCGACGGTGCGAAGAACCGGAGCGGTGCCACCTCGTCCGTCCCGTCCACCAGCGCCGGCACCGACCTGCCGGCCGGCGTGAAGTGCGCGGGCGCCGGCTGCACCGGCAAGGACGCGGAGGCCATGGGGTGCAGCGGTGACCTCGTGACCACCGCCAAGACCGCCACGGTCGGCGCGATCACGCTGGAGGTCCGCTACAGCGGCACCTGCGGCGCCGCCTGGGGCCGGATCACCGGCGCCGCCCAGGGCGACTCGGTGCGGGTCACGGTCGGCGCCACCACCAGGACGGGCGGCATCACCGCCGCCGGCGACACGATCGCCTACACGCCGATGGTCGCGGTACGGGACGCGGCGCAGGCCAGGGCGTGCGCGACACTGGCGTCGGGGCGGACGGGGTGCACCTCGTAGAAACGCGGACCCGCGGACCCGCGGCGACACAGGAGCGCAGGACCGCGGATACGCAGAACCGCAGAACCGCAGAAACTCCGCGTGTCCGGGAATGCCGTGGCGATTCCTGGGCACGCGAACCGTACCCCCCACGGGAGTCCGGATTCCGGTACCCCCGGTGGCGGCCGCCTCGTCCCACCTCTCCCGGACGGGCGGCCGCCTTTTTCGTACGCGGTCCGCGGGGGCGTCGGCAGGGTCACCGCTGTGGGGCGGGCCACACCCACCCCTCCACGTCCGGCATCCGGAATGCGCGATAGCCTGACCGGTGGATCTCTTGATACCGAGAGATCGATCATTTGTACGTCCGCACCCCAGGGCAAGGACGCCCACCGCCAGCTGTCATACGGAGAACGCCATGACCCGCACTCCCGTGAACGTCACCGTCACCGGCGCGGCCGGCCAGATCGGTTACGCCCTGCTCTTCCGCATCGCCTCCGGCCAGCTGCTCGGCGCGGACGTGCCGGTCCGGCTCCGCCTCCTGGAGATCACCCCCGCGCTCAAGGCCGCCGAGGGCACCGCCATGGAGCTCGACGACTGCGCCTTCCCGCTCCTGGCGGGCATCGACATCAGCGACGACCCGAACGTCGCCTTCGACGGTGCCAACGTCGCCCTCCTGGTGGGCGCCCGCCCGCGTACCAAGGGCATGGAGCGCGGTGACCTCCTGGAGGCCAACGGCGGGATCTTCAAGCCGCAGGGCAAGGCCATCAACGACCACGCCGCGGACGACATCAAGGTCCTGGTCGTCGGCAACCCCGCCAACACCAACGCGCTGATCGCGCAGGCCGCCGCCCCGGACGTACCGGCCGAGCGGTTCACCGCGATGACGCGCCTCGACCACAACCGCGCGCTGACCCAGCTCGCGAAGAAGACGGGCTCGACGGTCGCGGACATCAAGCGCCTGACCATCTGGGGCAACCACTCCGCCACCCAGTACCCCGACATCTTCCACGCCACGGTCGCCGGCAAGAACGCGGCCGAGGTCGTCAACGACGAGAAGTGGCTGGCCGAGGAGTTCATCCCGACCGTCGCCAAGCGCGGCGCGGCCATCATCGAGGCCCGTGGCGCGTCCTCCGCCGCCTCCGCCGCGAACGCCGCCATCGACCACGTCCACACCTGGGTCAACGGCACCGCCGACGGCGACTGGACGTCCATGGGCATCCCGTCGGACGGCTCCTACGGCGTCCCGGAGGGCCTCATCTCCTCCTTCCCGGTCACCACCAAGGACGGCGTGTACGAGATCGTGCAGGGCCTGGAGATCAGCGAGTTCTCCCGCGCCCGCATCGACGCCTCGGTGCAGGAGCTGGCGGAGGAGCGCGACGCGGTCCGCGCCCTCGGCCTCATCTGAGCCTCCCGCGCCCACGGGCCCCGCTCCGGTTTCGTCCGGAACGGGGCCCGTTCCCGTTTTGGCCGCTACCGTCGGAAGAGGCAAGTGGTCCAGTGAATCGGGGGGTTCGCGATGAGCGACGGGAACGGATGGTCCGGTAACGGCACGGAGGGCGAACTGCCGCCGGGGCAGGGGCCGGCGGAGACGCCGCCGGATCAGGAGGAGCCGAGCACGCAGAGATGGCCGACGGTGACCCCGCTGCACACAGGCGTCCCGGAGAACCCGTGGCAGCCGGACCGGCCGGAGCCGCCGCGGAGCCCCGGGCAGTCCGACTGGCCGCCGACGCGGGGGAGTTCCCGGCAGCCCGAGCGGCCGGTGTCCCTGCGCAAGCCGGAGCGCGCGGACCCCGCCGCGCCGGGCGCGCCTCTCGGGCGGCAGGCCGGTCACGAGGCGCCGTACGCTCCCGGGCGCGAACCGAGCGCGGAGCAGGGCCGCCCGGCCCGGCCCCCGACCCCGCCCCCGGGACTGCCGTCGCTGCCGGCCGGGTTCTCGTCGCCGTCCTCGTCCCCGACGCTGCCCGCCGCGCCGACGCCTCCCGGCGCCCGCCGTCCGGTGCCGTCCCCGGGCGGGGCGCCGCGGAGCTACACGCCGCCGCCCTGGTCCGCCGACACGACCTCGTCGGGGCAGCGGCTCGCGGCGACGCCCCCGCCGGCCGGGTACACCCCGCGGCGGCGGTCCGGCCGTGCGCTCGCCGCGGTCGTCGGTCTGGTCCTGGTCGCAGGTCTCTCCGGGCTGGGCGTCTGGTACTTCGGGCGGGACGGCGGTGGCGGCTCCGGCACCGGGGCGGACCCGTCCGTGAGCGCGAGGGTCAGTGCCGAGTCGTCGGCACCCGGGTCTCGCGAGCCGACGGCCAGCCCCAGCCCCCGCCCCACCCCCTCCGTCGCCGCCGGATACCGCGTCGTGGACGACCCCGTCGGTTACACCCTCGACGTTCCCCAGGGGTGGGTCCGGCGGCAGCGGCAGGGGGAGAAGGCGCCGGTGGTGTACTACGACTCCCCGTCCGACGGGCGCCAGTTGCAGATCTTCGCGGTCTCCGAGGCCACCCCGGCCGAGTCCCTCGACCTCGCCGAGAACGACCCCGGGTACGGATACGCGAAGCAGCCGGGCTACCAGCCAGGCGCCCGCACCTCGGGCGACACCTGGGCGGAGCTGTCCTACCGCTACGACGATCAGGACAAGGGTCCTCGCCAGGTCGTCGACCACCGCTTCCAGGCCGCCGACGGCACGCTGTACGCGATCCGTGCCAGTGGCCCCGGGAGCCTTGCCGCCGACCTGGTGCGGGGGCCGCTCACCACCGCGCTCGACTCCTTCTGCCCGGCCGGCGCCCGGTGTTCCTGAGCGCCGGCGTCACTCCATGCCCTTCTTGCCGGGCGTCCAGAACGGCTTGGTGAGCACCGCCCGCCGGTCCCACCCGGCCTCCTGGACGAGCACCTTGCGCACCGCCTGCACGGCCCGCGCCTCCCCGGCGACGTACGCGATACCGCCGGGCTCGGGGGCGAGCCGGCGGACCGCCTCCGGCAGTGACGTCTCGCCGCGGAGCACCCAGTCGAGGCGCTCCGCGTACGCGACGGGCAGCCGGTCCGCCGCGCTCGCCGTCTCCACGCAGCCGGAGACGACGGCCTCCTCGGGCAGTGCGGCGAGCATCGCACCGAACGCGACCGAGGCCGTCTCGTCCCCGACGAAGACGTGGTGGGCGGCCTCCGGGCGCAGCGTGAACGTGCCCTCGGGCTTGCGCAGCCGCACCTGCTCGCCGGCGGCGGCCGTGCGCCCCCAGTGGGCCCCCGGGCCGCCCTCGGGATGGTCCAGCACACACAACTCGAGGACGCCGGACGGGTCGTAGCGCCACACGGAGTACGTGCGCAGGGTCAGGCCGGTGACCAGGACGCGGACCTGCTGACCGGGCATGACGTCGAGGCCGGCGAGCTGGTCGCCGTCGACGCGCAGCCGGCGGATGTGCGCGGTGATCTGTTCGGCCTCGGTGACGGTGCCGCGCAGGGTCAGCAGGTCGAGGACGGGATTCAGCAGAGCGGGCATCGGGGGCTCCACAACAGGCCGAGTGGTGAGGGGAGTTGCTCAGGAACCGATGGAACGCGACAGTACGCGTTCCTGGTCGGACGCGATAGTACGTGTCGGGGCGCGGTCGCGGTAACCGGCCACCACGACCACCGTCGCCGCGAGGACCAGGAGCGCGACGGTGCGCAGCGCCGGGCCCATGCCCGAGGCCAGGTCGGTGTGGGCGGACAGGATCGTGCCGGTGACCGCGACGCCCAGGGCCGCACCGGTCTCGCGGGCCGTGGTGCCGAGGCCCGAGCCCAGGCCCGCCTGATGGGGCGGGAGCGAGGTGACGACGCCCAGGGCCAGGGCCGGCATGGACAGGCCGGTGCCGGCCGAGATGACCAGCAGCCAGCAGGCGTAGGCCCAGTACGGGGTGGACGCGTCGACGGTGGAGGCGCCGAGCAGGCCGAGGCCGATCAGCCCGAGTCCGGTGCCGACCACCGGGCGCGGCCGGCCGGCCCAGCGGGCGGCGAGCTTCGGGACCAGGGCCATGCCGAGGGCCGGCGGCATGATCGCGACACCGGTGACGGCGGCGTCGTAGCCCTTGACGCCCTGCAGGTACTGCGAGTTGAGGAAGAAGAGGGAGAACAGGCCGAAGAAGCCGGTCGCCGTGCCGAGGGACGCCGCGCGCAGCCGGGAGGAGGCGAAGACGCGCGGGTCGAAGAGGGGCTCGGCCGAGCGCAGGGCGTGCCGGCCGAAGAGGGCGGTCAGGGTCGCGCCCGCCGCGAAGGAACCGAGGATGGGCGCGGACGTCCAGCCGTACGTCGGGCCCTCGATGATGCCGAACAGCACCGCCACCAGGCCCGCCGTGAGGAACAGGGTGCCCAGCGGGTCGAGATGGCCGTGCGCGGAGCGGTCGGTTGCCGGAACGGTGGCGGCGACGGCCAGGGCGAGCAGGGCCGCCAGCGGGACCATGGCGATGAACAGGGCCCGCCAGGACAGGAACTGGCCCACCAGGCCGCCGCCGATGTTGCCGGCGGCGCCGCCCAGGCCGATCGCCAGGGTCCAGGAGGCCAGCGCGCGGGCGCGGCGCTCGGGGGCACAGAGGTGGATCAGGATCGACAGGGTGGCCGGTGTGATGAGTGCGGCCCCGGCCCCGGACAGGCCGCGGCCCGCGATCAGCACGGCGGGATCCGGCGCGAGCGCGCTGGTGGCGGCGCCCGCCGTGAACAGGGCGAGGCCGGCGAGCAGGGCGCCCTTGCGGCCGTACCGGTCGCCGAGCGCGCCGGCCGGTATGAGCAGGCCCGCGAAGGCGATGACGTAGGCGTCGACCGTCCAGAGGATCGCGCTGTGCGAGGGGTGCAGGGACGACGAAACCAGCTGCGGGATGAGCAGGTTGATGGCGGCGACCATGCTCTGGGCGACCAGCACGCAGGCGCACAGCGTCAGCAGGGTCAGGCGTTTCGGGGCGTGCGAGGGCACGGCTCCTCCCGGGAGCTCGGTGGCTGGTGTGGGTTGCCCTGTCACCGTAGGCTCGGTTCTGACCTGCCTTCCAGTGCAACCTTTGCAAGGGACGACTGCGTATGACGCAATCCACCGGGGCGTCCGGCAGCCTCGACCTGAACCTGCTGCTCGCTCTGGACGTCCTGCTCGAGGAGCAGAGCGTGCAGGGGGCCGCCCGGCGGCTGCACCTGTCCGAACCGGCGATGAGCCGCACCCTCGGCCGGATCCGCAAGGCGCTCGGCGATCCGGTGCTGGTGCGGGCCGGGCGCTCGATGGTGCCGACCCCGCACGCGCTGGCCGTGCGCGCCGAGGTGAGCGCGGTGGTGGAGCGGGCGCGGGCGCTGTTCGCGCCGGGCCGGGACACCGATCTGCGGACCGTCTCCCGGACGTTCACGATCATCGGCCACGACGCGATCGCCGGCACCCATGGCGCGACCCTGTTCGCCCGGGCCGCCGAGGAAGCACCCGGCATCCGCATCCGCTTCCTCTCCGAGAGCCACGTCGACGCGCCGTTTCTGCGGCACGGCACCGCCGACCTGGAAGTCGGGGTGGTCGACACCTCCCTGCCCGAGGTGCGCGTGGAGTACCTGCACGAGGACCGCATGCTCGGTGTCGTACGGGCCGGACACCCGCTTCTGGAGGGCGAGCTGACGCCTGAGCGGTACGCGACCGCGGCCGGTCATCTGAACGTCTCCCGGCGCGGCAAGCTGCACGGGCCCGTCGACACCGAGCTGGCCGAACTCGGCCTGCAGCGGCGGGTGGTGGGCACCGTCGGCACCTTCCCGGCCTCCCTGTTCGTGCTCTGCGACTCCGACCTGATCGGTCTGATCACCTCCTGGAACGCGCCGCTGGCCGCCGCGCTCGGCCTGGTCACCTTCGAGGTGCCGCTGGACCTCCCGCCGATCGCCATCGGGCTCGCCTGGCACCCGCGCCACGACGCCGACCCCGCGCATGCCTGGCTCCGGCGCTGTGTACGGGAGCTGATGATCGACGAGCCCACGGGGCGGGATCCGTCGGCCGAGTGCTGACCTGCGGTGACTTCGGGCAATCCGTTTCACCGGTCACGGCCGCCCCCCTATGCTGATGCTCTGTCAACTCGGCTTCCAACAGCGCACTTCCAGCACCGCACGTCACACGCATCGGGGGATCGTCGTGAGCACTGCCCACGTGCCGCAACAACCGCAGCCGGGCTCGCCCGCCGGGGCACCGCCCGCCCTGCCGCCCACACCGCCGTACGCCAGTGAGGCCACCCGGCTGCTGTGCGCGGGCAGCTACCTGGATTCCGCGTACCGGGACCGGGTCATCGAGGAACTCCACCTCAACGAGCAGCGGATCGCGGCGCCCTCACTCGGCTTCGACGCCGCCCGGGTGCTGGCCCACGCCCTGCGCGCCCGACGCCAGGAGCTGCTGTGGGGCGCGGCGATCCTCGGGCTGTGGGTGGTGGGGCTGCCGCTCAGCGGCGGGCTGCTCGTGTTCTTCCTGGTGCCGGGCGTCGCGCTGGCCGTCGCGCCCTGGATCAGGGGCCGCGACGCCCAGCCGCCGCTGTACCGGGTGGGCGCCGCATTCCTGGTCCGCTGGTGGGGCCGGGCCTTCTACGCGGTGGCCCTGATCATGACCCTCGTCGTCGCGTTCGGCGGCGGCTCGGACGACGGTTCCTCCTACGACCCCTACGGCTCCGACGGCTACTCAGGCTCCGGCTACTCCGACTCGGCCGGTGTCGGCGACCTGTTGACCCCGGACGTCGGCGAACTCGGCGGTCTGGCGGAGGCCTGGCACGCCTGGCTCACCCTCGCCGTGTTCGCCGGCATCGCCCTGTGCGCGCACGCCCAGCGCACCCAGTTCAGCCGGGCGCTGGCCGGTGAACTCTCCCCGCAGCGCTTCCCGGACGCGGCCGGCGACCCCGCCGAGAAGGCCGAGAACCCCCGCTTCCAGCGGCTCAAGCAGCGCATCCGGATCGAACAGCACGCGCCGCTGATCATGTACAACGAGGCCGACCCGTTCTGCGGGGCGGGCGCCGCCTACGACACGTGGGTGCTGGCCGTGGAACTCAGGCCCGACGAGCTCAAGAAGGAGCGGCAGCCGCTCAGCAACCGGGCGATCCTGGAGAAGATCCGCCCGCTGCTCGAACAGCTCCGCGTCCCCGCCGAGTACGCCGGACCCGGAAACCGTGACCGGCTGCGCCGGCTGGAGATCGACGAGTGCGTGTTCCTGCCCGCCGAGGGACTGCTCACCCGGGACCAGGCGCCGTACCATCCGCAGGCCTTCGAGGAGCACCGGGCGCGGGCCGTCGAGGAGGGCGCCGAGAAGCGCCGGCACTTCCTGCGGATCCGCGTCGGCGGCTGGGAGGAGGAAGTGGTCGTCACGGTGTTCGTGCGCATCCACACCCAGGGCCGGATGCTCGTGCTGGAGATCGCCCCGCACGTACTGACCCCGGTCCGCGCGGACTTCAAGGGCGCCGACCGCGCCGCCCACCGGTTCCGGAACAACAACTGGGCCGGCAAGGCGGCCGCCGCGATCGCCCTGGTCCCGGGCTCGGTCGGCCGCTCGCTCGGGCAGCTCGGCCGGGGCGCGGTGTACCTCTGGCGGCTGCTGACCGGCGGCCACGCGGGTGCGCTGCCGGAGGGGCCCGCGCTGTCCGTGCGCGAACTGGGCGCGGTGGACGTCGGCTCCCACTTCCAGGAGATGGACGTCGTCCGCTACCTGCGCAGCATCCAGGACCGGGTGACGAACGGAGTACGGGCCGCGCTGGCGGAAGCCGGTTACGAGACCGGTGAGTTCGTTCAGAAGACCGTCAACAACAGCACCAACGTGAGCATCGACCGGGTCGAGGGCTCCACCCTCGCCTTCGGCAGCCACGCCACCGCCGTGAGCCACACGACGCAGAAGGGGCCCGACAGCAATGGCAAGTGACGAACCGCAGGTCAACCTCGGGAACATCTCCGGGAGCACGTTCGCCATCGGCAGCCACGCGCACGCCGAGAGCCACCACCACGGCACCGCCGGCTCCCCGGTCGACGAGGAACTCCTGGCCGCCGTCAGGGACTTGCGCGCCGATCTGGCACGGGTGCGGAGCACCGAACAGACGGCGGCGCTGGGCACGGCGCTTGCCGAGACCGAGGACGAGATCACCCGCACCGGCCGGGCGGCCCCCACCCGCCGCGAGCGCCTGCGTGAACTCCTCACCGACTCCCAGACCCTGATCAACGTACTGGCCTCGGCAGGCACACTGGCCGGCCTGCTGGGGAGGTGAGCGAGCCATGGCCGACGGGGGCGGGGGAGCGCGGTACTGGAACGACGACACGCAGCGGTGGGAGGACGACATCCGGCCCGCCGTCGCCCGCCCCCCGGCTCAGCCGCGGGTCTCCCCGGCGACCGCACCGGGTGGGTCGGCCCCGGAGCGCCCGGCATCGGCCCCCGCGGCGGAGTGGTGGTCGGACGGGGGAAGCGGCCGGCCGCCCGCGCCCGGCTGGTCGACCGCCGAGCTGTCACCGGCACCCGTGCCCGCCCGGCACGATCGCAGGCTCGTCCGGACCGTCGTCGTGGGGGCCGTCGTCGTCGGCGTGGCCGCCGCCCTGGTCCTGACCCTGGTGGTCGGCAAGGACGACGGCCACCGGCCCGCCACGGCCGCCGTCCCGGGCACCCCGACCTCCTCCGCACCGCCCACGGAGGCGACCGAATCACCCACGGACACCGGGTCCCCGTCCCCGTCGGTCTCCGCGCCGCCCGCCGGATACGAGCTGCGGCACGACGCCGAGGGCTTCACGACCGCCGTCCCCGAGGGCTGGTCGCGGTCCACCGTCGACTCCTCGTTCGGCATCGCCGTCGTCAGCTACCGCAGTCCCGACCGCGAGCACCGGCTGCAGGTCTACCAGGTCGCCGAGGACTCCCCGGACGCCTCCTTCGAGCTCTACCTCTCCGAGCAGACGCCCAAGCCGGACGGCTTCCAGGAGCTCGGTCTGACCAGGCTCGACGACGCCGATTTCACCGGCTCCCGGCTGGAGTACCTGGCCGGCACGATCCACGGCGAGCCGGACGTCGGCACCTGGCATGTGGTCGACGAGCGGTTCGTCGCGCCGGACGGCACCATCTACGCGGTCGCCTCCTACGGCCCCGACGCCGACGGCCGCGACGACGAGCTGGCCGCTCTGACAACGGCGGTGGACTGGTTCTGCCCGCCGGACACGCTCTGTGACGCGGACCCCGCGGTGGACTGACCGGCCGCCCCACGAGGTCCGCACCGGCGTTCATCTCATTCCAGTATTCGTGGAATGTAATTGCCTGCCTGTATTTAATAGACTCTCTTCCGGGTGACTCAATTCCCCCGAACGCCTCAAACCCTGCTCCGTGCGGTGGTCGTTAGGTGACTGTGACGCGATTGGACTGGATCACTGCCGAAGACCACCCGACCACCGCGCTCCGATGGCCGAGCAGTATGGATATCACATCATGTTCGGACCTGCTCGATGATTTCCTGACGAGAATCAATGTGCTGGAAAATGATTATCGGCGGACGTTGACCGATCTGTATGCGGCGTTCTGAGGCAGGGTGCGGAGGTTTTATCGATGGACGGGATTCAGCGCGATGCGGGTCTCTACGACCATCCCGGTCGCTATGAGCATCCCGGTCTTCACGACCACCCCGGTCGCTATGAGCACCCTGGGCTCTACGACCACCCGGGTCTCTACGACCCGGCCTGGGGCGCCCAGGAGCCGGGCGGTGCCGCGCCGAGCGACTGGGATCCGGTCGAAGAGCTGGCGCAGATGCTGTCCACGCCGACCGGTGTGAGCGCGAGTACGGCTCCCACCCTGCTGGACGTACCCAGGCAGCGCAGGAGCAGCCGCCGGCGGGTCCGCCGCCAGGACTCGCACCTGCTCGACGGCGGCCGGAGCGTCACCCACATCACGTTCCTGATCGCGACGGTCTCGCTGTGCGCGGTGTGCATGCTGACCTGGTCCCTCTGCTACTCGTACGGGCAGCTGCGCGGGATCGCCTCCTCGATGCTGCCCGCGGGGCTGGCCCAGTACTGGCCGCTGACGGTGTACGGCCCGTGGTTCGTGGCGGCGCTGTCCGTCCTGCGGGCCACCGCGCAGCGCCGCAGTGCCCGCCGGTCCTGGTGCGTGGTGCTGACGGCTTCCGCCGTGGCCGTGGTGCTGTGCGTCAGCCACTCCTCGCATGCGCTGTTGTCGTTAGTGATTTTCGGGATTCCGCCGGTGACTGCCCTGGTGTGCTTCTGGGAACTCGTCGGCCAGATCTCGGTCAGGAGCAAGCCCCGGCACGCCATGCACGGCGAACCGGCGGGTTCCGCACCCTGAGAACTCCTTTTTGCCCCTTTCGTCCGACTGTTCAGTGATGCAGCGCACTTTCGGCCGTCGATTGCGCATGCAATCCGGAACCGAGGGCATGCGGTGACGGTCCCCGAGTGTGACTCCTCTGTCACGCAGGGGCACTGAACAGGAACGGAAGGCAATACCGATCATGGCGGACCGAACGGCACGAGCGACCATCCAGGCCGGAGGCGAGTGGCTGGAAGCCGTCTCCGGCGCGACGCGCGAGATCATCGACCCCGCGGACGGCCTGCCCTTCGCCGTGGTCGCCGAGGGTGACGAGAAGGACGCGGAGGCGGCGGTGGCCGCCGCCCGGCGCGCCTTCGACACCGGCGACTGGCCCCGCACGCCGGTCGCCGAGCGGGCCGCGCTGCTGCGCCGGGTGGCCGCCCTGCTCGTACGCGACCGCGAGCAGCTGGGCCTCCTGGAGAGCCGGGACGCGGGCAAGACCGTCGAGGAGGGCCGCGTCGACATCGACTGCGTCGCCGACGCCTTTTGCTACTTCGCCGACCTGGTGGCGGCGGAGGGCGCGGGCCGGGTGGTGGACGCGGGCTCGCCCGGCATCCACAGCGTCGTGGTCCACGAGCCCGTCGGTGTCTGCGCCCTGATCACGCCCTGGAACTACCCGCTGCTGCAGGCGAGCTGGAAGATCGCTCCGGCGCTGGCGGCGGGCAACACCTTCGTGATCAAGCCGAGTGAGATCACCCCGCTGACGACCGTCGCGCTGATCGAACTGCTGACGGAGGCCGGGCTGCCCGCCGGCGTCGCCAACCTGGTCACCGGCCCCGGTCACAGCGTGGGCGCCCGCCTCGCCGAGCACCCCGACGTCGACCTGGTCTCCTTCACCGGCGGACTGGTCAGCGGGGTCAAGGTGGCCCAGGCGGCCGCCGTCTCGGTCAAGAAGGTCGCCCTCGAACTCGGCGGCAAGAACCCCAACGTCGTCTTCGCCGACGCCTGCGCCACCGACGAGGGTTTCGACACCGCCGTCGACCAGGCCCTCAACGCCGCCTTCATCCACAGCGGCCAGGTCTGTTCGGCCGGCGCCCGGCTGATCGTCGAGGAGCCGCTCAGGGAACGGTTCGTCGCCGAACTCGCCCGCCGGGCCGCCCGGATCCGGCTCGGACGCGGCACGGCGGACGGCGTCGAGTGCGGCCCGCTCGTCTCCGAGCAGCAGCGCGCCAAGACCGAGGCGTACGTGGCGTCGGCGCTGGCCGAGGGCGCGGTGCTGCGCTCCGGCGGCAAGCGCCCCGAGCCGTCCGCCGACCGCCCCGCCGGCGGCTACTTCTACGAGCCGACGGTCCTCGACCAGTGCCACCGGGAGATGCGGGTCGTCCGCGAGGAGGTCTTCGGGCCGGTCCTCACCGTCGAGACCTTCCGCACCGAGGACGAGGCCGTGGCCCTCGCCAACGACACCGAGTACGGCCTGGCCGGTGCCGTCTGGACCGCCGACGCCGGACGCGCCCGCCGGGTCGCGGGGCGGCTGCGGCACGGCACCGTCTGGATCAACGACTTCCACCCCTACCTCCCGCAGGCGGAGTGGGGCGGCTTCGGAAAGAGCGGCACCGGCCGCGAGCTGGGCCCCGCCGGACTTGCCGAGTACCGCGAGACCAAGCACGTCTACCAGAACCTCGCGCCACGTCCGGTGCGCTGGTTCGCCGGCTGAGCCCACCCGGACGCCGTACGCGAGAAGCCTCACCGAGGTCTTCGGAAGCCTTTGGAGTACCCCGCCATGTCCCAGTCCCACACCTACGACTACGTCGTGATCGGCGGCGGAACCGCCGGTTCCGTCATAGCCTCCCGTCTCACCGAGAACCCCGACGTCACGGTCGCCGTGATCGAGGGCGGTCCCAGCGACGTCGGCCGCGACGACGTCCTCACCCTGCGCCGCTGGATGGGCCTGCTCGGCGGCGAGCTGGACTACGACTACCCGACCACCGAGCAGCCGCGCGGCAACTCCCACATCCGGCACAGCCGGGCCCGCGTCCTCGGCGGCTGCTCGTCGCACAACACGCTCATCGCCTTCAAGCCGCTGCCCTCCGACTGGGACGAGTGGGAGGAGGCCGGTGCCAAGGGCTGGGGCGCGGTCCCGATGGAGGCCTACTACGCCCGCCTCCTCAACAACATCGTCCCGGTCGACGAGAAGGACCGGAACGCCATCGCCCGCGACTTCGTCGACGCGGCCCAGAAGGCGCTGGGCGTCCCGCGCGTGGAGGGCTTCAACCAGAAGCCGTTCACCGAGGGCGCCGGCTTCTTCGACCTCGCCTACCACCCCGAGGACAACAAGCGCTCCAGCGCCTCGGTGGCCTACCTCCACCCGGTGATGGACGAGCGGCCCAACCTGACGATCCTGCTGGAGACCTGGGCGTACCGGCTGGAGCTGGACGGCACCCGCGCCGAGGGCGTCCACGTCCGCACCAAGGACGGCGAGGACCTGCTGATAAGGGCCCGCGACGAGGTCGTGCTGTGCGCGGGCGCCGTCGACTCCCCGCGGCTGCTCCTGCACTCGGGCATCGGCCCGGCCAAGGACCTCGAAGCGCTCGGCATCCCTGCGGTGCTCGACCTCCCGGGCGTCGGCGAGAACCTCCTCGACCACCCCGAGTCGGTGATCGTCTGGGAGACGAACGGCCCGATCCCCGAGAACTCCGCGATGGACTCCGACGCGGGTCTGTTCGTGCGCCGCGACCCCGAACACGCGGGCCCGGACCTGATGTTCCACTTCTACCAGATCCCGTTCACGGACAACCCGGAGCGACTCGGCTACCGGCGGCCCGAGTTCGGCGTCTCGATGACCCCGAACATCCCCAAGCCGCGCAGCCGCGGCCGGCTGTACCTCACCAGCGCCGACCCGTCCGTGAAGCCGGCGCTGGACTTCCGCTACTTCACCGACGAGGACGACTACGACGGCCGCACCCTCGTCGACGGCATCCGCATCGCCCGCGAGATCGCGAAGACCGAGCCGCTGGCCGGCTGGCTCAAGCGCGAGGTGTGCCCGGGGCCGGAGATCCTCGGCGACGCCGAGCTCGGCGAGTACGCCCGCAAGGTCGCGCACACGGTGTACCACCCGGCGGGCACCTGCCGGATGGGTTCGGCGGACGACGACCAGGCCGTGGTGGACCCGGAGTTGAGGATCCGCGGGCTGGACGGCATCCGGATCGCCGACGCCTCGGTCTTTCCGGCCATGCCGGCCGTGAACCCGATGATCGGAGTGCTGATGGTCGGCGAGAGGGCCGTGGACCTGATGAAGGGCGGTGCGTGATGAGTGCTACGACCCCTGTCTTCTCCGTCGACGGTCTGTGGAAGGTCTTCGGCCCGAAGGCCGAACGCGTTCCCGGGGACCCCGAGCTGACCGGGCTCGCGCCCGCCGACCTGCGCGCCCGCACCGGCTGTACGGCCGCCGTCCGTGACGTCTCCTTCGACGTGCGCAAGGGCGAGGTCTTCGTGGTGATGGGGCTGTCCGGCTCCGGCAAGTCGACCCTGGTGCGCTGTCTGACCCGGCTCATCGAGCCGACCGCCGGCACGATCGCCATCGACGGCGAGGACGTCCGTGCGATGGACAAGGGCCGGCTGCGCGCACTGCGCCGGCACCGCGCCGCGATGGTCTTCCAGCACTTCGGGCTCCTTCCGCACCGGTCCGTCCTCGACAACGTGGCGTACGGCCTGGAGATCCAGGGCGTCGCCAGGTCCGAGCGGCGCAGGCGAGCGCAGGAGGTCGTCGCCAAGGTCGGACTCGAAGGCATGGAACAGCGCCGCCCGGGCCAGCTGTCCGGAGGCCAGCGCCAGCGGGTCGGGCTGGCGCGGGCGCTCGCCGTCGACCCCGAGGTGCTCCTCTTCGACGAGCCGTTCAGCGCGCTCGACCCGCTGATCCGGCGGGACATGCAGGAGGAGGTGGTCCGCCTGCACCAGGAGGAGGGCCGCACGATGGTCTTCATCACGCACGACCTGAGCGAGGCCCTCAAGCTCGGCGACCGTATCGCGCTGATGCGGGACGGGCGGGTGGTGCAGCTCGGTACGCCGGAGGAGATCGTGGGTTCCCCGGCCGACGACTACGTCCGGGAGTTCGTGCGGGACGTACCGCGCGAGCAGGTCCTGACCGTGCGCTCCGCGATGCGGCCCGCACAGGACGGCGAGGCCGCGGCGGGACCCGCGGTCGGCCCGGCCGCGACGGTCGCCGAGGCGATCGACGTGGTGGCGGGGGCCGGCGCCCCGGCGCGAGTCGTGGACGGGGACCGGTGCGTCGGTGTCGTCGACGCGGAGACGTTGCTGGAAGTTGTGGCGAAGGGTGCTGCGGGCAGCACTCCGTCCGCGGCCGAGCGGGGGCCGGGTGCGCAGTTCCCCGCGACCCCGGTCGAGCACGCGGACCGTCCGTCGGAAGGTTTCGAGGCGGGCCCGGCCGCGGGCGGTCGTGCCGCCGGGACGGCACGGGCGGGCGCGGCGGCACCCGGCGAGCGCGGGCAAGTGAAACCCCCCGCCCCGCGCACCAGTCCGGAGGGCGTGTGATGGCGTCGATCACTGTCCCGAGCCCCCGTCGAGCGGCGCTCCCCGGGAGCCCGGCCGCCCGCAAGCTGATCGCCCTGGCCGTGGTCGCCGCCGTCCTCGTCCCGCTCGCCAACTCCCACTGGGCGTCGGCCGCGTGGCCGCACGACCTCACCGTCGACCTGTCCGCACCGCTGACCTCCGCCAGCAACTGGGTCATCGACAACCGCGACACCCACCCCCTCTTCCTCTACTTCCTCGGCTACATCAGCAACGCCGTGGTCCTCACCGTCCGCGTCGTCTACCTCGCCCTCCTCGCCGCGGGCTGGCCCGGCGTCACCGTGCTCGCCGCCGCCGTCGCGCACCGCGTCGCCGGCCCGCGCCTCGCCGCCGGTACGGCCGCCGCGTTCCTCGTCTGCGGTGCCCTCGGCATGTGGGTGCCGACGATGCAGACCCTCGCGCTGATGGTCGTGGCCGTCCTCGCGTCCGTCGCCGTCGGCCTGGTCCTCGGCCTCGCCGCGGGCCTCTCCGACCGGCTGAACCGCGGCCTGCGCCCGGTCCTGGACACCATGCAGGTGCTCCCCGCCTTCGCCTACCTGCTCCCGGTGGTCCTGGTGTTCGGCATCGGCGTCCCCGCGGCCGTCCTCGCCACCGTCGTCTACGCCGCCCCGCCCATGGCCCGGCTCACCGCCCTCGGCCTGCGCGGCGCCGACCCGGAGGTCCTGGAGGCCGTGGAGTCCCTGGGCGCCACCCGCGTGCAGCGGCTGCTGACCGCCCGTATCCCGCTGGCCCGCAAGGAGCTCCTGCTCGGCCTCAACCAGACGATCATGATGGCGCTGTCGATGGCCGTCATCGCCTCCGTCATCGGCGCAGGCGGCCTCGGTGACCGCGTCTACCAGGCGCTGGCCTCCGTCGACGTCGGCGCGGCCCTCGCCGCAGGCATCCCGATCGTGCTCCTCGCGGTCGTCCTGGACCGGATCACCGCCGCGGCGGCCGACCGGGGCGACACCCGCCCCGGCAAGGCCGGCCTCCTCCGCGCCCTCGCCGTCACCGTGGCCGTCGCCGTCGCCGCCCGTCTCCTCGGCGGCCTCGACTGGCCCGCCGCCTGGACCCTGGACTTCGCCGAGCCGGTCAACCGAGCCGTCGACTGGATGACCGCCCACCTGTACTCGGGCGTCCCGGTCGTGGGCGGCACCGCCGACTGGGCGGCCCACTTCACCACCTGGATCCTGGACCCCGTCCGCGCCGGCCTGCAGGGGCTGCCCTGGTGGTCGGTGCTGCTCGTGGTCGCCGCCCTCGCCTGGCTGATCGGCACCTGGCGCACCGCGCTCACCGCCGTCCTCGCGATGGCCGCGATCGGCGTACTGGGTGTGTGGGAGCCGTCGCTGGACACCCTGTCCCAGGTCCTCGCGGCGGTCGCCGTCACGCTCGTCATCGGCTTCACGACCGGTATCGCCGCCGCCCGCAGTGACCGCGTCGAACGTGCCCTGCGCCCGGCCTTGGACGTGTTCCAGACCATGCCGCAGTTCGTGTACCTGATCCCGGTCGTCGCCCTGTTCGGCGTCGGCCGTGCGCCGGCCGTGGCGGCCGCCGTCGTCTACGCGCTGCCCGCCGTCGTACGGATCACCGCCCAGGGGCTGCGGCAGGTCGACCCAGCCGCCCTGGAGTCCGCGCGGTCGCTCGGCGCGACGGGCCGGCAGCAGCTGTGGCAGGTCCAGCTGCCGCTCGCCCGGCCCGCGTTGCTGCTCGCCGTCAACCAGGGCGTGGTGCTGGTTCTCGCCGTCGTCATCATCGGTGGCCTGGTCGGCGGCGGCGCGCTCGGCTACGACGTCGCCTTCGGTCTCGCCCAGGGCGATCTGGCGACCGGCCTGGTGGCCGGTGCGGCCATCGTCTGCCTGGGCCTGATGCTCGACCGGGTCACCCAGCCCACGGAGCGCCGTACCAGGAAGGGAGCCTGACCATGCGCCGTACGCCCCTGGTGGCCGCCGCCTGCGTGCTGGTCCTCGCGACCGGCTGCGGTGCCGCCGACATGACCAAGCAGGCCTCGCCCTTCGCCAACGCGCGGGGATCGAGGACCGTGACCCTGTCCGTGCAGTCCTGGGTCGGCGCGCAGTCCAACGTCGCCGTCGTCCAGTACCTCCTCGAACACGAACTGGGCTACCGCGTCGACACCGTGCAGGTGGACGAGATGCCGGCCTGGGACGCGCTCAGTCAGGGACGCGTCGACGCGATCCTGGAGGACTGGGGACACCCGGACCAGGAGAAGCGGTATGTGAAGGACAAGAAGACCATCGGCCGTGGCGGGGACCTCGGCGTCACCGGGCACATCGGGTGGTTCGTGCCGACCTACCTGGTCAAGCAGCACCCCGACATCACCGACTGGAAGAACCTCAACAAGTACGCCTCCCTCTTCCGCACCGCGGAGAGCGGCGGCAAAGGCCAACTCCTGGACGGCTCACCGTCGTACGTCACCAACGACAAGGCGCTGGTGAACAACCTGAAGCTGGACTACCAGGTCGTCTTCGCCGGGTCCGAGGCCGCCCAGATCACCCAGATGAAGCAGTTCGCCAAGGAGAAGAAGCCCTTCCTGACCTACTGGTACTCGCCCCAGTGGCTGTTCGAGAAGGTGCCGATGACCGAGGTGAAGCTGCCGCCGTACCGGGAGGGTTGCGACGCCGACGCGGCCAAGGTCGCCTGCGCCTATCCGCACACCCCGCTGCAGAAGTACCTCAACGCGGACTTCGCGAGGAGCGGCGGCAGGGCGGCGGCGTTCCTGAAGAAGTTCACGTGGACGACCGAGGACCAGAACGAGGTCTCGCTGATGATCGCCGACCAGAAGCTGAGCCCTCAGGAAGCCGCCAGGAAGTGGGTGGACGCTCACCCCTTGGTGTGGAAGAAGTGGCTGTCCTGAGCAACAGCTCTTGATCGCTTCGCCGTTCGAGGTGTCACACGTCCCACTGAAAAGCGGGGGACACAGCGGCCATCGCCCGCGCACGGCCGTGACTTGATCAAGCTGGTGTCTTCTGTGAAGGAGACGCCATCGTGCGAATTTCTGACATTCAGCGCTGCGAGGTCCGGCCCGGACGGCTAGTCGAGTGGACGTTCAGCCCGGCGACCGTCGCGGCCGCGACAGCGCTCCCACCGGATCCGCGGCCGCCTGCGTACATCCAGGAGTCGCACATCAGAACGGCGCGAGCGGTGCGCGAGGACGGGCTGTTCGTACCGACCTGGCTCGGCACGGCGTTCGACCTGCCGGGCCGGGCCGACCTCGACGCGCTGGAAGAGGCCCTGCGCGACTGGACGTTGCGTCACGAGACGCTGCGCAGCGGCTTCCGGTGGGAAGGCGACGACATGCGCCGCTTCACGCTGGACGCGAGCGACGTGACGCTGCACCGCGAGGTGGTCGGCGACTTCGCCGACGCGGCGGTGCTGACCCGGTACCTGCAGGACCGTTTCGACGTCGCGGCGGACGCGCTCGACTGGCCGAACCTCATCTACGCTGCGGTCGTCCGTGACGACTCCACCAGCGTGTACATGGCCTTCGACCACACCAACGTCGACGCCTACTCCCTCCAGCTCACCTCGAACGAGATCCAGGGGCTGTACACGTCGGGCGTCACGGGGCGGTCCGTCGCCGGTGCGCCGGTGGGAAGTTACATCGACTTCTGCCGGCACGAGCGGGCGAACGCGGACGGGATCGACGACACGCACGCGATCGTCGGGCGCTGGCGGGAGTTCATCGGCCGCTGCGACGGGCGGCTTCCGGAGTTCCCCGTCGACCTCGGCCTGGAACCCGACGGCGGGCTGCCCGCCCAGAAGCTGATGTGCGAGCCGCTCGTCGACGCGGACACCGCCGCCGCGTTCGAGGCGCACTGCCGCGCCTACGGCGGCAGCCTGGTAGGCATCCTGGCCGCGACCAGCCTGATCGTCCAGGAGCTCGGCGGACAGCCGGTCTACCGTACGGTCGTGCCGTTCCACACCCGGCTGAAGTCCGAGTGGTCGGACTCCGTGGGCTGGTACGTCGGCGGCGCACCCATCGAGGTCCCGGCGGCACGGGACTTCGACGGCGCGCTCGCCACGGTCCGCGCCGAGCTGCGGGCCAACCGGTCGCTGGCGCGCATTCCGCTGGCCCGCGTACTGCGGCTGCTCGGCAAGGACTTCCGGCCCACCTCGCCCGACATGTACTCGATCGTCTCGTACACGGACGCCCGCCTCACCCCCGGCTCGTCCGGCTGGGCCGAGCAGAAGACGTACGCGCTGATCCGGGTGTCGTACGGCGACCAGGTGTGTGCCTGGGTGAGCCGACTGCACGAGGGGCTGTGGTTCGCCTGCCGTTACCCGGACACCGAAATCGCCTACAAGAACGTGCGGCGATATGCCGAAAGACTACGGGACTTGATCGCCTCCGTCCCGGCGAGCGACCACCTGGTGGCCGCGCAGCCGGAATTCCGCTGACCCAACTTCCCTCTGATACGACCGTATTGGTATCGGCGACGGAATACGGAGAGCAAAAACTCGCGGTCGGCTACTGCTAGTGTTTGCGTGGTCACGCTAGGCGATTGGTCTTGATGTGCTCGATGTGCACGAAAAGAACCGAGGTTTTCATGCGCAAGCTTCAGAAGGTCGTGCTCATGGCGGCGGCCGGTGGCCTGCGTCGACCAATGGAGAACCCGTGCGCACGTTCCAGAAGGCAGTCCTCGTGGGCGCCATGCCCGGCAGTGTCGACGCGCTCACCGGTGTGGCGTGCAACGTGCTGAACGGCGAGGGCGACCCGGGCGCGCAGCAGAACCACCTCGGTTCGGACATGGGCTGCAACAACCAGGCGCTCTGACGAACCGCCGGGCATGTGCTCCGCCGCCGTGCGCGCAACCGCTTCGCGAAGCGAACCGTGGCGCCGGACGCCGGCGGAGCGTCGGCCCGGCACCTCGTACCGTCCCGATGCCGGTACGAAAGCCAGTACTTCTCTCGTTTTTTGTATTTCACCGATCGCGGGTGAACGCCCGCGACGTGTCTGGAAGGACAGGGACCCATGAAACGGGCTACCCGGAACAGTGTGATCGCCTTCGCCGTCGCGTCTGGTGCGATGGCGGTCGCGGGCCCCGCGTGGGCCGACTCCGCCGCGGACGGATCCGCGGCGGGCTCGCCCGGCGTGTTGTCCGGCAACGACATCCAGTTGCCGGTGAACATCCCGGTCAACCTGTGCGGCAACACCGTCGACGTGGTCGGGATCCTCAACCCCGCGATGGGCAACCGCTGCGCCAACGAGGGCGGCAAGTCCACGGATACGGACGGAGCGACGGCTGTCGGCACCGCCCACGACTCGCCGGGCGTTCTCTCCGGCAACACCATCCAGCTTCCGGTCGACGCCCCCGTGAACGTCGTCGGCAACAGCGTGAACGCGGTGGGTGTCGGCAATCCCGTGTTCGGCAACCAGACCGGCGGCACGCCGAATGTGCCGGGCACGCCGAATGTGCCGGGTACGCCGAATGTGCCGGGCACGCCGAATGTGCCGGGTACGCCGAATGTGCCGGGCACGCCGAATGTGCCGGGTACGCCGAATGTGCCGGGTACGCCGAATGTGCCGGGCACGCCGAACGTGCCGGGTACGCCGACGCCGTCCACGCCTCCCGTGCGCCACCAGCCGTCGTCCCCGGTCAAGGCGCACCCGGCACCCGAGCCGCCCGCCCCCGTCGTCCACCACCAGACGGCCGGCACGCTCGCGCACACCGGAACGGGCAACCCGTGGGCGCCGGCCGCGGCGAGCCTGGCGTCGCTGGCCGCCGGAGTGCTGCTGTACCGGCGCTTCCGCCCGGGAACGGTGCATCACGTGCGGTGATTCCGGCCGCCCCGCGCGGCGGAGCCCGGCGGCGATCTCCCGGACCGCCGCCGAGGCGCCGGTCCGGAGGGTCGCCCGACCTGCCTACGCGTGCTGCCCAGGCGTGTAGTGTCCCGGCACCAGACGGCAGGTCACCCCGAACCGGTTCCATGCGTTGATCACCGTGATCGCGGCGATCAGCTGCGCCAGCTCCGCCTCCTCGAAGTGCTTGGCGGCGCGCTCGTACACGGCGTCCGGCACGAAACCGTCCGTGAGGACGGTCACCGCCTCCGTCAGCCCCAGCGCCGCCAGCTCCTTCTCGGTGTAGAAGTGCTCGGACTCGTCCCAGGCGCTGAGCTGAATGATCCGCTCGACGCTCTCACCCTGCGCCAGAGCGTCCTTGCTGTGCATGTCCACGCAGAGCGCGCAGCGGTTGAGCTGCGAGGCCCGGATCTTCACCAGTTCCAGAAGCTTCGGATCGAGGCCCTTCCGGGCGGCGGTGTCCAGCCGGACCATCGCCCTGAAGACCTCGGGCACCAGCTCCGACCAGGGCAGACGGGGGGTGTGTTCAGGTGCGTACTCAGTTGGGTGTTCTGTGGTCATATCTCGACCCTAGGAGTCAGGCAGCCCAGGAGTATGGTCCATTTCCATGGGGAGAACATGGGCCACTTTGGGGATCGACCTCCATCTGGAACCAGCCGGTCCGAGCCTGCGCCGAGGCCTGACCGACGCCCTGCGTGAAGCGGTCCGCGGTGGCCGACTGCTCCCCGACACCCGGCTCCCCTCCTCCCGGTCCCTCGCGGCCGACCTGGGCATCGCCCGCAACACCGTCGCCGACGCCTACGCCGACCTGGTCGCCGAAGGCTGGCTCACCGCCCGCCAGGGCTCCGGCACCCGGGTCGCGACCAGGGAGCCGACGGCGTCGCCGGCCGGTCGGCACGGAGCGACGCCCGTCCCCGGGACGACCGCGCACCGCCCCGCCTACGACCTGCGCGCCGGCCACCCCGACGTCTCCGCCTTCCCGCGCGCCGAATGGCTCAAGGCGGCCCGCCGCGCCCTCACCGCCGCTCCCCACGAGGCCTTCGGCTACGGCGATCCGCGTGGCCGCGTCGAACTGCGCACCGCGCTCGCCGCCTACCTCGCCCGTGCCCGGGGGGTGCGCTCCGACCCGGAACGCATCGTGATCTGCGCCGGGTTCGCGCACGGCCTGAGCCTGCTCGGCCGGCTGCTGCGGGCCCGTGGCGCCGACACGGTCGCCGTGGAGTCGTACGGCCTCGACGAGCACTGGCGGCTGCTGACGGCGGCCGGACTGCGCACCCGCCCGCTGCCCTTCGACGGACTCGGCACGGACACCGGGCAACTGCCCCGGGGCTCGGCCGCGGTGCTGCTGACCCCCGCCCACCAGTTCCCGATGGGCGTGCCGCTGCACCACGACCGGCGGGCGGCCGTCGTGGACTGGGCCCGGCGCAGCGGCGGCCTGGTCCTGGAGGACGACTACGACGGCGAGTTCCGTTACGACCGCCGTCCCGTCGGCGCCCTCCAGGGCCTCGCCCCCGACCAGGTCGTCTACCTGGGCACGGCCAGCAAGTCCCTGGCGCCCGGACTGCGGCTGGCCTGGATGGTGCTGCCGCCGGGCGTCGCCCAGGAGGTGACGGCGGTCAAGGGCGGCGTGGACACCTTGGGGGCGCCGGACCAGCTGACCCTCGCCGAGTTCATCACCTCAGGTGCCTATGACCGGCACGTCCGTGCGTCCCGCTCCCGCTACCGGCGGCGCCGGGACGCCCTGGTCGCGGCCCTCGCGGAACGCGCCCCCGAGATCCGGGTCACCGGCATCGCGGCCGGTCTGCACATGTTGCTGCGGCTCCCGCAGGGCACCCGGCACCGGGTGATCCGGGCCGCCGCCGCGCACGGACTCGCCCTCGACGGCCTCGCCCCGCGCCACCGCCATCCCGACGCGGTCACCGCGCCCCTGGACGCCCTCGTCCTCGGCTACGGCACCCCCGCCGACCACGCCTGGTCGGGAGCGCTGGACATCCTGTGCACGGTGCTGTCGGACCCCGCCGTCACCGGCGCCGAGTGAATCCCCTCCCCGGACCGACCTCATCCGGCGGCGGCCTCCTCGGCCTCCTCGGCTGCCTCCGCCTCCCAGCGCAGCAGGTCGCCCGGCTGGCATTCGAGCACCTCGCAGAGTGCGGCGAGTGTCGTGAACCGTACCGCCTTGGCACGGCCGTTCTTGAGGACCGCCAGGTTGGCGGGCGTGATCCCGACCCGGTCCGCGAGTTCGCCCACGGACATCTTCCGCCGGGCCAGCATCACGTCGATGTCGACGGCGATCGGCATCAGATCACCTCGTCCAACTCGGCCTGCATCTGCGTCGCTTCGACATCGCGCGCGACGGCCTGGGCGAGCAGCATGCGCAGCACGAGCACGATGAGCGCGACCCCCAGGACGGCCAGGCCGATCCCGCCCATGACGACGCTGACGCCGGGGTCGTCCCGCTGGCCGGGCGCGTTGACGGCCGTGACCGTGAACCACAGCAGGGCGACCGCCACGATCGCGCCGATCACCCTGTCCACGTAGCGGAAGGCGGCGTGGGAGAACACGGTTCCGCGTCGCACCATCGTCACCAGCCGCCACACGCTGACCAGGGCCACCTGGACCGACGCCATGCCCAGGACCGTGATCACGCGGAACGTGGTCAGCGGGAGCGAGCCGTCCTCCGGGTCGCTCCCGCTGACGAGCACCCACACCATTCCCGCCTGGACGAACACGGTGCCCGCGAGCACCACCGCGAGCACGGCGCGCAACGCACGCACTGTCAGCTTCCCCACGACCCGTCCTCTCATCGAGTTACGATGAGAATCTATCGATTTTCGATAGGTGGGGCAAGGGGTGGGCAGGGTGCGGAGCGACGAGCCGGGGGTCTCAGTCCTCCTCGGCCGTCTCCGTCGTCTCCGTCGTCTCCGCCGTCCCCGGCGTCTTCGGCGCCTCCCCGAACCGGGCCAGCGCCAGTGCCCCCGCGACGGCCACGGTGAAGCCGAGCACCCCGAGCCAGGCCAGCCCCTCGCGGGTGCGGTCCCCGAGCCACACCACGCCGATGGCCGCCGGGCCGATCGTCTCCCCGATCACCATCCCCGCCGTCGCCGTGGTCACCGAGCCGCGCTGCAGAGCCGAGGTCAGCAGCAGGAAGGCGCCGCCCCCGCCGACGAGCAGCGCGTAGGCGGCCGGGTCGGTGAGCAGCCCAGGCGGCCACAGGGTGTCGATGAGCCGCACCGACACCTCCACCACCCCGAACCCGAACCCCGCCCCGAGGCCCAGCAGCAGCGCCCGCCACCGCCCCGACAGCCGCCCGCCGGCGAGCCCGAGCAGCAGCACCCCCACCGCGGTCGCGAGCATCGCGTACGCCAGCGCGTCCGATCCGGCCCGGTCGCCCTCCGGCCCCGACGCCAGCCCGAGCATCGCGAGCCCCGCGCACACGACCCCCACCGCGCCCCACTCCAGCCCGCTCAGCCGCACCCGCAGCAGCCGGGCCGCGACCACCGCGGTCACCGCGAGGCTGGACGCCAGTGCCGCGCTCACCGCGTAGATGGGGAGCGAGCGCAGGGCCAGGATCTGGAAGACGAACCCCAGCCCGTCCAGCCCGAGTCCGGCGACGTACCGCCACTGCCGGACGGCCCGCAGCAGCAGCGCGGCCTCCCCGCCCGCGCCGTCACCGGCCGCCCGCGCGGCCATCGCCTGCAGGACCGTCGCGGTGCCGAAGCAGAGCGCGGCGGCGAGAGCGCACACCATTCCAAAGAGCACAGAGGGACTGTAGGGGAGGCGGACGGGCGGCGCGGCGGCGCCAGGCACGAGGGCGGCGGGGGAGGATGCGGCGGGTCCCGGGATCCCTGATTCGCGGGGGCCGGTCACGCGTCCACGCCCGCCCGCAGCCGCATGGCCGTCGGGCCGCCGTACGGCACGATCTCGAAACCGGGCGGGTACGACCCGAAGTCCGCCCGTGCCCCGTGATCGGTCGAGAGACTGATCAAGGTGGTCGCACGGCCGTGGAACGCCGCCGGCGACGAGGACTTCCGCAGTGGTCACGGCGACTGCGGAGAACGCGGGGAGGTTGTCCCCCCGCTGCCTCTGCCCCTGCCCGACTGGTGGACGCCACGGCCCCCGGGCCCCGGTGTGCCCGGTAGTGTGACCAGCGGGCCGTGACTGGCGCGCTGGGATGGGACGGACCATCGGGGAGCGGCCCGCGACCGATCGAGTGCCGTGCGCCTGGGCCGAACCGTGAACGCCGAACGCCATGTCCGGAGGTCCCGAATGTCCGAGCCCCTCTCCACCGAGTCCACCGCGTTCCGCGCGGCCCTCGACGTGATCCGCGCGGTCGAACCGCGGGTAGCCGACGCCATCGGCCAGGAGGTCCACGACCAGCGCGAGATGCTCAAGCTGATCGCCTCCGAGAACTACGCCTCCCCGGCGACCCTGCTCGCGATGGGCAACTGGTTCAGCGACAAGTACGCCGAGGGCACCGTCGGCCGCCGCTTCTACGCCGGCTGCCGCAACGTCGACACCGTCGAGGCGCTCGCCGCCGAGCACGCCCGTGAGCTGTTCGGCGCCCGGCACGCCTACGTCCAGCCGCACTCCGGCATCGACGCCAACCTGGTCGCCTTCTGGGCGGTCCTCGCCGACCGCGTCGAGGTCCCCTTCCTGGCGAAGACCGGCGCCCGCCAGGTCAACGACCTCTCCGAGGCCGACTGGGCCGAGCTGCGGCAGGCCTGCGGCAACCAGCGGATGCTCGGCATGTCCCTGGACGCCGGCGGCCACCTCACCCACGGCTTCCGCCCGAACATCTCCGGCAAGATGTTCGACCAGCGCTCCTACGGCACCGACCCGGCGACCGGCCTGATCGACTACGACGCGCTGCGCGCCCAGGCCCGGGACTTCAAGCCGCTGATCCTGGTGGCCGGCTACTCCGCGTACCCCCGGCTGGTGAACTTCCGGATCATGCGGGAGATCGCCGACGAGGTCGGCGCGACCCTGATGGTCGACATGGCGCACTTCGCGGGCCTGGTCGCCGGCAAGGTCCTGACCGGCGACTTCGACCCGGTCCCGCACGCCCAGATCGTCACCACCACCACCCACAAGTCGCTGCGCGGCCCGCGCGGCGGCATGGTCCTGTGCGACGACTCCCTGAAGGACCAGGTCGACCGCGGCTGCCCGATGGTCCTCGGCGGCCCGCTCCCGCACGTCATGGCCGCCAAGGCCGTAGCCCTGGCCGAGGCCCGGCAGCCCTCCTTCCAGGACTACGCCCGGCGGATCGTCGACAACTCCCGCGCGCTGGCCGACGGCCTGATGCGCCGGGGCGCCACGCTGGTGACCGGCGGCACGGACAACCACCTCAACCTGATCGACGTCGAGTCGTCGTACGGCCTCACCGGCCGCCAGGCCGAGTCGGCCCTGCTGGACTCCGGCATCGTCACCAACCGCAACGCGATCCCGGCCGACCCGAACGGCGCCTGGTACACCTCCGGCATCCGGATCGGCACCCCGGCGCTGACCACGCGTGGCCTCGGCACGGCCGAGATGGACGAGGTCGCCGCCCTGATCGACCGCGTCCTGACGGCGACGGAGCCGGGCACGACGAAGTCCGGCGCCCCGTCCAAGGCCTCGCACGTCCTCGACGAGAAGGTCTCGACGGAGATCGCCCAGCGGGCGACGGACCTGGTCGCGGGCTTCCCGCTGTACCCGGAGATCGACCTGGGCTGAAGCGCCCCGCAGGGGTGCGGGGAACTGCGCGAGCAACGACATGCGACCCGCAGTCCCCGCGCTCCGGAACCGCCCCCCACCGCCGGGCCATTCCCGCCCTCGCCCTCTGCGAGAATGGTGAGCATGGCTTCTGACCGACCCCGCGTGCTCTCCGGCATCCAGCCCACCGCCGGCTCGTTCCACCTCGGCAACTACCTGGGCGCCGTCCGCCAGTGGGTGGCGCTCCAGGAGTCTCACGACGCCTTCTACATGGTGGTCGACCTGCACGCGATCACGGTCCCGCAGGACCCCGCCGACCTGCGCGCCAACACCCGGCTCGCCGCGGCCCAGCTGCTCGCGGCCGGCCTGGACCCGGACCGCTGCACCCTCTTCGTGCAGAGCCACGTCCCGGAACACGCCCAGCTCGCGTGGGTGATGAACTGCCTGACCGGCTTCGGCGAGGCCAGCCGGATGACCCAGTTCAAGGACAAGGCGGCCAGGCAGGGCGCGGACCGCGCCAGCGTCGGTCTCTTCACGTACCCGATCCTCCAGGTCGCCGACATCCTGCTCTACCAGGCCAACGAGGTGCCCGTCGGCGAGGACCAGCGCCAGCACGTCGAGCTCACCCGTGACCTCGCCGAGCGGTTCAACGGCCGCTTCGGCGAGACCTTCACCATCCCGAAGCCGTACATCCTCAGGGAGACGGCGAAGATCTACGACCTCCAGGACCCGGCGATCAAGATGAGCAAGTCGGCGTCCACGCCGAAGGGCCTCATCAACCTCCTCGACGAGCCGAAGGCGACGGCGAAGAAGGTCAAGAGCGCGGTCACCGACACGGACACCGTGATCCGCTACGACGCCGAGCACAAGCCGGGCGTCTCCAACCTGCTCACCATCTACTCCACCCTCACCGGCAAGCCGATCGCCGAGCTGGAACGGGAGTACGAGGGCAAGATGTACGGCGCGCTCAAGACGGACCTCGCCGGCGTCATGGTCGACTTCGTGACCCCGTTCCGGGAGCGCACCCAGCAGTACCTGGACGACTCCGAGACGCTCGACTCGATCCTCGCCAAGGGCGCGGAGAAGGCCCGCGCGGTGGCCGCGGAGACCCTGGCCCAGGCGTACGAGCGGGTGGGCTTCCTGCCCGCCAAGCACTGACCCGGTCCGCGGCCGGTACCGAGCGGGGCGCCGCCGGTGCCGAACGGGGCGCCGGGGGCGCTCGGGGCGCTCGGGGCGCTCCGGGGAGCGCACGGGAGCGCTGCACATCACTTCGGCCACGGCTGCCCGGAAGGCGGCCGTGGTCGTACAGTCGATAGCCGGGCGGCCGGGTACGAACCCGACACATGCCCGGCCACCACGACCGACAGGAGATGACGTGGGGACCGTAACGATCGGCGTGTCGATCGCGGTCCCGGAGCCTCATGGCAGCCTGCTCCAGGAGCGGCGCGCGGGCTTCGGCGACGCCGCGGCGCACGGCATCCCCACGCACGTCACGCTGCTGCCGCCCACGGAGATCCCCGACGGGTCACTGGCCGCCGTGCAGGCCCACCTGAGCGAGGTCGCCGCGGCCGGCCGGCCCTTCCCGATGCGGCTGTGCGGCACGGGCACCTTCCGGCCGCTGTCGCCGGTGGTGTACGTCCGGGTCGTGCAGGGCGCGGACGAGTGCGCATGGCTCCAGCAACGGGTCCGGGACGCGTCCGGCCCGCTCGACCGCGAGCTGCAGTTCCCCTACCACCCGCACGTGACCGTCGCGCACGGGATCGACGAGGCCGCGATGGACCGGGCCTTCGCCGAGCTCGCGGAGTACGAGGCCGCGTGGCCGTGCACCGGGTTCGCCCTGTACGAGCAGGGCCGCGACGGTGTGTGGCGCAAGCTGCACGAGTACGCCTTCGGCGGCTCCGTGGTGCCGCCCCAGGCCGGACACGCGGAGCGGGGCACCATCGCCAGCCGGTAGCCCCGGCTCAGATCGGCAGGCGCCGGAACACCGACCGCGGCGCGTGCCGCAGCGCCGACATCACCACCCGCAGCGCCCCCGGCACCCACACCACCTCCGAGCGCCTGCGCAGCCCCGTCTCGATCGCCGTCGCCACCGCCTCCGGGGTCGTGGCCAGGGGCGCTTCCGCCAGCCCCGCCGTCATCCGCGACCGCACGAACCCCGGCCGTACCACCATCACGTGGACGCCGGTCCCGTGCAGCGCGTCGCCCAGGCCCTGGGCGAACGCGTCCAGGCCCGCCTTGCTGGAGCCGTAGATGAAGTTGGAGCGCCTCGCCCGCTCCCCGGCGACCGACGACAGCACCACCAGGGAGCCGTGACCCTGCGTCTGCAGCTCCCGCGCACAGACCAGGCCGGCCGAGACGGCGCCCGTGTAGTTGGTCTGCGCGACCCGCACGGCCTGCACCGGTTCCCGCTCGTCGGTCGCCTGGTCGCCCAGGACGCCGAAGGCGAGCAGCACCATGTCGATGTCGCCCTCGGCGAAGACCTTGCCGAGGGCGGCGTCGTGGGACTCGGGGTCGAGCGCGTCGAAGGGGACGGTGCGGACGTCGGCGCCGAGGGTGCGCAGCTGCTCAGCGGCCTGGTCGAGGGCGGGGGAGGGGCGGCCGGCCAGCCAGACGGTACGGGTGCGCCGGGCGATCATCCGGCGCGCGGTGGCCAGCGCGATCTCGGACGTTCCGCCGAGCACGAGCAGGGACTGGGGCATTCCGAAGGCGTCCTTCATGACAGCGATCAGCTCCTAGAGGCCGAGACGGCGGGACAGGTCGGAGACGAACACCCCGCGCGGGTCCAACTCCGCGCGCAGCGCGCGGAAGTCGTCGAGCCGCGGATACATCGCGGCGAGCAGGTCGGGGCGCAGCCGTGCGTCCTTGGCGAGGTAGACGCGGCCGCCGGCGGCCGCGACCTCCTCGTCCAGTTCGTCGAGGAACGCCCCGAGGCCGGTCAGGGCGGCCGGGATGTCGAGCGCGAGAGTCCAGCCGGGCACGGGGAAGGAGAGCCAGCCGGGGTCGGCGTCGCCGAAGCGCTTCAGGACGGCCAGGAAGGACGGGCAGCGGCGCTCGGAGATACGGGCCACGATCCGGCGCAGGGCGTCCTCCTGGCCGTATCCGACGACGAACTGGTACTGCACGAAGCCGCGGCGGCCGTAGACGCGGTTCCAGTGCGGGACGCCGTCCAGGGGGTGGAAGAACGCCGGGATGCGCTGGAGCTGGCCGGTACGCGCGCGTGGCGCCTTGCGGTACCAGAGTTCGTTGAAGAGACCGACGGTGGTCCGGCCCAGGAGGCCGTCGGGGACGAAGGCGGGGGCGGCCGGAAGCTGACGGGGGCGGAAGGCGAGTGGTGCACGCCCGGCGCGTGTGCCCTCACCGAGCGCCTCCAGGGGTGCGTGGTCGCCCCGCGTGAGCACCGCGCGCCCGGTGGCCGCCCCGCGCGCCAGCAGGTCGATCCAGGCGACCGAGTAGCGGTAGCGGTGGTCCGTGGTGGTCAGGCGGTGCATCAGGTCGTCGAGGTCGGTGGCGCGTTCGGTGTCGACCGTCAGGTACGACGTCTCGACCGGGAGGAGGCGGACGGTCGCCGTGAGGATCACTCCGGTCAGACCCATGCCGCCGGCCGTCGCGTCGAACAGCGGGGTGCCGCGGCTCACCGTGCGGACCTGGCCGTCCGCGGTGAGGAGTTCGAAGGACAGCACGTGACGGGAGAAGGATCCCGAGACATGGTGGTTCTTGCCGTGGATGTCGGCGCCGATCGCGCCGCCCACCGTCACCTGGCGGGTCCCGGGGGTCACCGGGACGAACCAGCCGAGCGGCAGCAGGACCTCCGTCAGGCGGTGCAGGGAGACCCCCGCGTCGCACAGGAGGGTGCCTCCGTCGGCGTCGATGGCGTGGATGCGGTCGAGGCCGGTCATGTCGAGCACGGCGCCGCCGGCGTTCTGCGCCGCGTCCCCGTACGCGCGCCCCAGACCCCGCGCGATGCCGCCGCGAACCCCGCAGTCCCGGATCGCGTCCGCCGCCTCCTGGTAGGTCCGGGGACGGATCAGGCGGGCGACGGTGGGGGCGGTGCGGCCCCAGCCGGTGACGGGGACGGCGGTTCCGGGGGGTGTGGAAGGAGCGGACTCGGCGGGACCTGCGGCCCCTCCAGGCATTCCAGGCATGGGAATGACCGTATCGCTGCCGTATGGGTGTTATGGATGCTATTGGCGGTTGGTCACGGAAGATCACCTGACTCCCCGAAACGGGTGATTATCCGAATGTCGCTCAATACGGTCGTAGCTTTTGCGGGGTCAAGGTGAACAGTGAGTCCAATGGACGACATGGACCACCGGATCCTCTCCGCACTGCACGCCTGCGGTGCCGATCCACGCGTCGCGTCGGCCGCGCGCGGTCTCTCCCTGGCCGGTGAGCACGGCGCGCTCTGGCTCGCGGCGGGCCTCGCCGGGGCCGCCGTGGACGGCGCGCGCCGCGAGGCCTGGTTGCGCGGCACGGCGCTGGTCGCGGGCGCGCACCTCGGCAGCATCGGCGTCAAACGGCTCGTGCGCCGTGCGCGCCCCGCTCATGTCCGGCCCCGGGTACGCACCGCGGGCCGGCACTCCTTCCCCAGCTCGCACGCCACCTCCGCGGTGGCGGCCGCCGTCGCCTTCGGGGCGCTCGGCGTGCCCGCCATCGCGCCGCTGGCGGCCGCGATGTGCCTGTCCCGGCTCGTGGCCGGGGTGCACTACCCCTCGGACGTCGCAGCCGGCGCGGCCCTCGGGGCGCTCACGGCGCGCGCCGGGGCGGGATGGATGCGCGGGGGAGTGCCGGGTGCCTCGTACGCGGGGAGGCGCGGATGACCGAGACCGCGCACGCCGCCACCGAAACGACGCCCGGCGCCGGCAGAGCGACCGCCGACGGCGTTGCGGACACGAATCTGCATGAGCAGCGCGGCCACCCGGCCAGGGCGCACGGACCGGCACGCGCGCGTGTCACCCCCGGTGGCCTGCTCACCGGCCTGCTGAAGACCACCCGTCCCAAGCAGTGGGTCAAGAACACCCTCGTCATCGCCGCCCCGGCTGCCGCCGGCCGGCTCTTCTCCGTGTCCGCGCTTCTCACCCTCGCCCTCACCTTCGTCCTCTTCACCGCCTGCGCCGCCGCCGTCTACCTGATCAACGACGCCCGGGACGCGGAAGCCGACCGCGCCCACCCCACCAAGTGCCGCCGCCCGGTCGCCGCGGGCCGGGTCCCGGTCCCCGTCGCCTACGCGGCGGGCGGTGTCCTGGCCCTCCTGGGGCCTCTGCTCGCGGTCCGGCTGACCCCACCCCTGGTGCCGGTGCTGCTGATCGCCTACCTGGGCATGCAGCTCGCCTACTGCGTCGCCCTCAAGCACGTCCTGGTGGTCGACCTGGTCGTCGTCACCACCGGGTTCCTGATGCGGGCGGTGATCGGCGGGGTCGCGCTCGGCATCCCGCTGTCCCGCTGGTTCCTGATCACCACCGGCTTCGGCGCGCTCTTCATGGTGTCGGCCAAGCGCTACTCGGAGGCCGTGCACCTGGGCGGCAAGGCGGGCGCCACGCGCGCACTGCTCACCGAGTACACCACCGGCTACCTCCGCTTCGTCTGGCAGCTCGCCGCCGGGGTCGCCGTCCTCGCCTACTGCCTGTGGGCCCTGGAGGGCCACCGCACCGCCGCCGCGGGCCTGCTGCCCTGGCGCCAGCTGTCCATGGTCGCCTTCATCCTGGCGATCCTGCGCTACGCCGTCTTCGCCGACCGGGGCACCGCCGGCGAACCCGAGGACGTCGTCCTGCGCGACCGCGCCCTCGCCCTGATCGGCCTGGCCTGGCTCGCGATGTACGGCCTCGCGGTGGCCCACTGGTGACCGCGCACCAGCGGGAGCTGATCGGCTTCGCCGCGGTCGGCCTGCTCGCCTACACCGCCGACCTCACCCTCTTCAGCTGGCTGCGCGGCCCGGCCGCCCTCGACCCGCTCACCGCCAAGTCCCTGTCCTTCCTGGCGGGCTGCACGGTCGCCTACCTCGGCAACGCCCGCGGCACCTACCGCAACGCGCGCCTGCCGGGGCTGCGCCCCTACCTCGTCTTCGTCGCCGTCAACCTCGCCGGCGCCCTGGTCCAGCTGCTCTGCCTCACCGTCAGCCACTACGGCCTCGGGCTCACCTCGCAGCGTGCCGACACCGTCTCCGGCGCGGTGGTCGGTATGGGGCTCGCCACAGTTCTGCGCTTCTGGGGTACCCGTACATGGGTGTTCCGGGCGGAGGGCAGAGTCGGATCATGGACTGGCTGAGAAGGCTTCCCGTCGTCGGCCCGCTCGTCGGGTGGCTGACGCACACGCACGCGTGGCGGTCGTACGAGCGGCTCGACCGGGTGAAGTGGGCCCGGCTGGCCGCCGCCATGACCTTCATCAGCTTCATCTCGCTCTTCCCGCTGCTGACCGTGGCCGCCGCGGTCGCCGCCGCCACCCTGAGCCAGTCGCGGCAGCACACGCTCGAGGACAAGATCACCGACCAGATCCCGGGGATCTCCGACCAGCTGGACATCAACTCGCTGGTGCAGAACGCCGGCACCGTCGGCCTCATCGCCGGTGCCCTTCTGCTGTTCACGGGCATCGGCTGGGTCGGCCAGATGCGGGACTGCCTGCGCACGGTGTGGGAACTGCCCGACAAGGACCAGAACCCGATCGTCGCCAAGGCCAAGGACGCCGGCATCCTGATCGGTCTCGGCGGCGCGCTGCTGGTCACCTTCGCGGTGTCCACGATCGCCTCGGCGGCCGTCGGCTGGACGGCGGGGCAGCTCGGCATCGACCGGCACAGCTGGGGCAGTCTGCTGCTGCGGATCATCGCGTTCGTCGTCGCGGTGGTCGCCGACTTTTTGGTGCTGCTCTACGTTCTCACCCTGCTGCCCGGGGTCGAACCGCCGCGCCGCCGCCTGCTGGTCGCGGCGCTGACCGGCGCGGTCGGTTTCGAACTCCTCAAGTTGCTGCTCAGCGGCTACATCCAGGGCGTCGCCACGAAGAGCATGTACGGCGCGTTCGGCGTGCCGGTCGCCCTGCTGCTGTGGATCAACTTCACCTCGAAACTCGTCCTGTTCTGTGCCGCCTGGACGGCGACCCAGAGCGAGACCGAGGTCACGGACGAGGCCGCCGACGCACCAGATCCGGCAGCGGCCAACGGCGGTTGACCAGGTACGCGGCGCCCACGAGCAGCACCAGCGCGCCACCCGCGATGCCCAGCGCCACCCCGATCCCGCCCGAGCCGTCGGCGGAGGCGGCGGCCACCGGCTTCGCCCCGGAGTCCTTCCCGGAACCGGCCGCGGATCCGGACGGGGAGGACGAAACGCCCGCCCCCGGCCGCGTACCGGCGTCCACCGCTCCCTTCGGCGGGACGAGCTCGCCCACCGGAGTCACCTTGCCGGCCGCCTGGAAGCCCCAGTCGAACAGCTGGGCGGTCTCCTTGTAGACCTCGTTGTGTTCCTTCTTCTCCGGGTTCATGACGGTCACCAGCAGCACCCTGCCGCCCCGCTCCGCGACCCCGGTGAAGGTGGCGCCCGCGTTGGTGGTGTTGCCGTTCTTCACACCCGCGATGCCCTGGTAGACCGGCACGTCCGTGTCGCCGCTCAGCAGCCGGTTGGTGTTCTGGATCTCGAAGGACTCACGTGTCGACCTGCCCTTGGCGTTCTTCGTCGTCTCGCCCGGGAACGCGGCCCGCACGGTCGAGCAGTACTCCCGGAAGTCCTTCTTCTGCAGCCCGGAGCGGGCGAACAGCGACAGGTCGTACGCCGACGACACCTGCCCGGCCGCGTCGTACCCGTCCGGGCTGACCACGTGGGTGTCCAGGGCCTGCAGGTCGTCGGCGTGCGACTGCATGTCCCTGACGGTCTGCTCGACACCGCCGTTCATGGCGGACAGCACGTGCACGGCGTCGTTGCCGGAGCGCAGGAAGACGCCCAGCCAGAGGTCGTGGACCGTGTAGGTCTGGCCCTCCTTTATCCCCACCAGGCTGGAACCGGCGCCCATGCCCGCGAGGTCGGCCGGCACCACCTTGTGCGGGGTCGACCTCGGGAACCGCGGCAGCACGGTGTCCGCGAACAGCATCTTCAGGGTGCTGGCCGGGGGCAGCCGCCAGTGCGCGTTGTGCGCGGCGAGCACCTCGCCCGACTCGGCGTCCGAGACGATCCAGGAACGGGCCGTGACGTCCTTCGGCAGCACCGGCACCCCGGCGGCCAGATCGACCTGGGTGCCGGGCTGTCCCAGCCGGGCGCCCCCGACCGACGACATGTGCGCCGGGGGCGTGGCCGACGGACTGGTCGAGGGCGTGGGCGCGGCGAGCGCGGCCGGCGCGGTGAGCGGCAGGGACAGCAGGGCGGCGGAGGCGACCAGCAGATGGCGGCCGACGGGGGACTTCGGTGCGGACACGGACGAGAACGTACCCGGCACGGACGGCGAAGTCCCGCCACCGACCCCACCCCGGACACGGAACCGGACAGCCGACGGCGATACTGAACGCATGAAGCTCAGCCGCCCGGTGTCCTGGTTCCTGCTCGCGTTCGGAGTGTGGTCTTGGTTCATCTGGATCACTTTCGTCAAGAACTTGGTCAAGGACGGCAGCGGGCTTGCCTTCGACGACGGCCGTCCTACCGCGTACTTCTGGGTCCATCTGACGCTGGCCGTCGTTTCCTTCGTATTGGGGACGGCCATCGGGGGCATCGGGTTGCGCGGGGTGCGCGCACTGCGCCGAACGTCATAGAAAGAGGCACGGCAGGGTGGTCATCGTCTTCGCGCTCCTCGCCCTGGCCCTGGTGGCGGCACTGTACGGGTACCTGTGGCGCCGCCTGGTGAGGGACACGACGACGTCCTGGGGCCGGCCCCGGGAGATCGCCACGGTCGTCTTCGTCGTCGGCCCGGTCCTGATGCTCGCGGCCCTGTTCGCCGAGGTCGGCCATGCCCCGTTCGTCCTCCGGCGGACCCTGGCCTGGCCGGGATTCCTGTGGATGGCCCTGTCCCTGTACCTGCTGCCGGCGGTGGTGGCGGGGGAAGTGCTCCGGCCTCTGGTCAGCCGTCTTGTGGACCGGTTCGGTTTCGGGCGCCCCGAGCCGGAGCGCCCCGAGGGGCAACCGTCACAACCTGCCGGAACCACTCCGCAGGCCCTTGGTCCCACCCGTCGCCTCGTCGTCTCGCGCATGGTGGGCGGCACGGCGGCGACCGCCGCCGCCGCGACCGTCGGCTACGGAACCTACGGAGTGCTCCGCGGCCCCCGCGTGAGACGCGTCACAGTCCCCCTCGCCAAACTCCCCCGAGCCGCCCACGGTTACCGCATCGCCGTGGTGAGCGACATCCACCTCGGTCCGATCCTCGGCCGCGGTTTCGCGCAGCGGGTCGTGGACACGATCAACGCCACCCAGCCCGACCTGATCGCGGTCGTCGGGGACCTCGTCGACGGCAGCGTGAAGGATCTGGGCCCCGCCGCGGCCCCCCTCACCCAGCTGTCGGCGCGGCACGGCGCCTACTTCGTCACCGGCAACCACGAGTACTTCTCCGGCGCCGCCCAGTGGGTCGAGGAGATACGCCGGCTGGGCCTGCGCCCGCTGGAGAACGCCCGCACCGAACTGGCCCGTTTCGACCTCGCCGGGGTGAACGACATCGCCGGTGAAGGCACGGGTCAGGGGCCGGACTTCGACCGGGCCCTCGGCGGTCGCGACCCGGCCCGGGCCTGTGTGCTCCTCGCCCACCAGCCCGTGCAGATCCACGAGGCCGTGCGGCATCACGTCGACCTCCAGCTCTCCGGCCACACCCACGGCGGCCAGCTCTGGCCCGGCAACCTCATCGCGACCGAGGTCAACCCGACCGTCGCCGGCCTCGACCGCTACGGCGACACCCAGCTGTACGTCTCCCGGGGTGCCGGTGCCTGGGGGCCGCCCACGCGCGTCCGGGCGCCCTCCGACATCACGGTCGTCGAACTGGCGTCGAAGCAGGCATGAACGCCGCGTGCCTGTGGAAGAGCTGTGAAATCCGGCGGAAACAGGTGCTCGGTAAGTTCTTCGTCATCTAGTCAGATCACTCTTCCCCCACATGAAACACCTGTGGTTAGGTGAGCCGCGTCACTTAGGGGAGTGACGCTTGTGGAGGGCCTGGGCAGGGCCTGGAACGGGCCCGTGCGGGTCCTGGGGAGGGCACCAACCGTGCGATCTGTTCGCATGCGGATTCTCGTGACGCTTCTCGTCCTGGCGATCGTGGGGATAGGCGGCTGGCAACTGCTGCCGTCGCAGGACAACAAGAACAAGACGATCATCGTCGGCACGACCGACGCCGTCACCTCACTCGACCCGGCAGGCGCCTACGACGCCGGCTCCTGGGCGCTGTTCAACAACGTCTTCCAGTCCTTGCTCACCTTCGAGCCGGGCGGTGTGCAGCCGGTCCCGGACGCGGCCCAGAGCTGCAGGTTCACGGACACCGGTCTGCAGACGTACCGCTGCGTCCTCCGCGACGGGATCACCTTCCCGAGCGGCCGGGCGATGACCGCGCAGGACGTGAAGTTCTCCTTCGACCGGGTCAAGAAGATCAACTCCGACACCGGTCCGTCCTCGCTGTTCTCGACGCTCTCCTCGGTCACCGCCTCCGGCGACACCGTGACCTTCCACCTCGCGTACGCGGACGCGACGTTCCCGTTCAAGGTGGCGACCGGTGCCGGTTCGATCGTCGACAAGGACAAGTACCCGGCGAACCGACTGCGCACCGGCAACTCGCTGGACGGCACCGGCCCGTACCGCCTGACGTCGTACACGCAGGGCAAGCAGGCGGACCTGCAGCCCAACAGCGGCTACAAGGGCGGCCTCGACGGCACCGGACGTCCCGTGAAGCTGGACTACTACCCCGACTCGGCCAAGCTCAGCAGCGCGTACCAGGCGAAGGAGATCGACGTCGCCACCCGCACGCTGCCGCCGGCCATGGTCTCCAAGCTCTCGCCGAGCGACCCCGACCAGCGCGTCTCGGAGTCCGACAGCGCCGAGACCCGCAACCTGTACTTCAACACGCGCAAGGGCTCCGCCCTGCACGACGTCCTGGTCCGCCGCGCGCTGGCCTGGCTGGTCAACCGCGAGGAGCTGGCCGCCACCGTGTACGACGGGACGGTGGAGCCGCTGTACTCGCTGATCCCGACCGGCCTCACCGGTCACACCACGTCCTTCTTCGACCAGTACCCCACGCAGAGCGTCGCCAAGGCGAAGGCGCTGCTGGAGGAGGCCGGCGTCAGCACCCCGGTCGAGTTCACCTTCGGCTACGGCATCGGCCACGGCGCGGGCGCCGAGGAGGCCGCCGCGCTGAAGAAGCAGCTGGAGGCGAGCGGCCTGTTCAAGGTCGACGTCAAGGGATACGAGTGGACCGCCTTCCAGAAGTCGTGGGCCACGGGCAAGATGGACGCCTGGGCGGTCGGCTGGGTCGCCGACTACCCCGACCCGGACACCTTCGGCGCCTCCCTGGTCGGCAGCGACTCGACGATGAGCACCGGCTACAGCAGCCACGAGGTCGACCGGCTCATCAAGGACAGCCAGCGGTTCGCCGACCGGGGCCGCGCCGACGCGGACTTCCGCAGCATCCAGACGGACGTGGCGGACGACGTGCCGCTGATCCCGCTCTGGCAGCGCACGGACTACGTCGTCAGCAGCGAGGACGTCGGCGGCACCCAGTACCTCACGGACAGCACGGGCCTGTTCCGGCTGTGGAGTCTGGACTGGATCTGACGAGGGCGGACACCCGGCGCGGCCGTGTGACGTAGGTGGGCGCGGGGCGAGGGGCGGAGGTGCCGAGACGCAACTCCTTCCGGCTGCACCGGCATCCGGCGTCCGTGCTCCTCGTCTCCGGGCCTGCCACCGACGTGGCAGGACACGGACCGCAGCTGGAGGCACGAGCCGTCCGCCGGCGCACGACGAGGCGGGCAGGGGCCGGCGCGTGGTGGAGACGGTCGCGGCGGCGTGGGGCGTCCGGAGCAGGGAAACCCACGCCAGGACGGTGTGGACGCCGGTACTGGCCGACCCCTCCTGGGCCGGCCCGGCCCCGGCCCCCGCGTCTCACCCGCACTTCAGCGTCACCGTCACCGCCAGACCCTCGCCGGGCGAGGTGCTCACCGCCACCTCGCCGCCGTGCGCGTCCACCACCCCCTGCACGATCGCCATCCCGAGCCCGCTGCCCTCCGCGCTCCCCACCCGGAAGAACCGGTCGAAGATCCGTGCCGCGTCCTCCTCCGTCAGCCCCGGCCCCTCGTCGGCGACGCACACCCGCACCACCCCGTCCGACCGCTCCACCTCCAGCCGTACGGCCGCCTCGACCGGTGTGTGGGTACGGACGTTGGCCACCAGGTTCCCCAGCACCTGCCGCAGACCCGACTCGTCGGCCCGCACCAGCACCGCCCCCTCGGCGCTCACCGCGACCCGTCGCGCGGGCTGCTGGGCCCGCAGGTCCTCCGCCGCGTCCCGCACCAGCCGGCTCACGTCGACGTTCCGGAGCCGGATCTCGGGCCGCTGGTCGAGCCGTGCCAGCAGCAGCAGTTCGTCGACGAGCCGCCCCATCCGGTCCACCTCGCCGTGCATCCGGTCCCAGGCCCGCCGCCGCTCCCCGGGCTCGCGCAGCATTCCCTTGTCGTACAGCTGGAGATAGCCGCGGATGGCGGCGAGCGGTGTCCGCAGCTCGTGCGACGCGTCGGCGACGAACCGGCGCAGCTGGGCCGCGCTGCGCTCGCGCGTCCGGTACGCCGTCTCCACCTGGTGCAGCATGGAGTTGAGGGCGAGGCGCAGTTGCTCGACCTCCTCCGTCGGGTGCTGGCTGGAGGGCACCCGCCGGGTCAGGTCGCCCTCGGCGATCGCCGACGACGTCTCCACCATGTCCTCCAGCGGCAGCAGACAGCGCCGCGAGCTGAACATGGTCAGACAGGCCAGCAGTGCCAGCAGCAGCGCGCCGACGGCGAAGTCGAGCCGGAGCGCCTTGGCTATGCCCTCGTGCAGCAGCTCGGTCGAGTTGGCCAGCAGGATGTAGGGACCGTCGGCGAGCCGGGTCGCCGTCACCCGGTACATCGCGCCGTGCACGGTGACATCGCCCGGGTCGGGGGCGGCGGCGAGGGCGCGCGGGTCGCTCACGGCGGCCGCCAGCCCGCGCTGGGCCTCGGTCGGCGTCATGTCGAAGACCGAGACCGCGCTGCCCCTGGCGTCGACCACGGCGAAGATCGAACCCGGTGCCGGGTCGGACTCCGCAGGGACCACCCGGTCGCGGATGACGCCGAGCGTGCCCAGCGAGTCGACCTGCCGCAGGGTGAGACCCGAACTCCCCAGCGAGGTACGCATCTTGAGCAGCGAGGAGTCGACCTGGTCGAGCAGGTAGAGCCGCATGCCCATGATGCTGACCGTGGTCGCGGCCACGATGCCGACGGCGAGCAGACCGACGTTGGCGAGGGTCAGCTTGCCGCGCAGCGAGTGCATGCCGTGCCGGTGCCGGCGCCGCTTCCCGACGTTCATGCCAGGCCGTATCCGACGCCCCGCCGGGTGGTGATCACCGGCGCACCCAGGGCGTCCAGCTTGCGCCGCAGATAGCTGATGTAGGTCTCCACGACGGTCGAGTCGGACGGCGCGTGCTCGTACTGCCAGACGTGCCGGAGCAGTTGCTCCTTGGGGACGATCCGGCCGCCGTTGCGCACCAGGAAGCGCAGCAAGGCGTACTCGGTCGGGGTCAGCTCGACCGTGTGGCCGGCCCGGTGCACCGAGTACGTCGTCTCGTCCAGTTCCAGGTCGCCGTAGCGCAGCGGCGGGCGCTGCTGGATGACGTCGGCCGGACGGGTGCGGCGCAGCACCGCCCCGATCCGGGCGACGACCTCGTCGATGTTGAACGGCTTGGTGATGTAGTCGTCGCCGTAGCCGAGCGCGCCGACTATCTCCGCCGGAGCGTCCCGCGCGGTCAGGAAGACCAGGGCCAGGTCCGGCCGGCGGGCGCGCAGCTCGCGGCCCAGGGCGCGGCCGTCCCCGTCCGGCAGCATCACGTCCAGCAGAGCCGCGTCGGGGCGGGTGCGGTCGGCCAGCGCGAGGGCGTCCCGGACCGTCCCGGCCGTCATCACCTCGAACCGGTGATAGCGCAGGGCGATGGCGAGGACGTCCGCGATGCTCGGTTCGTCCTCCACGATCAGCACGGTGCTGCCTGGAGCCGTCATGCCCCCAGTATCGGCGCGAGGGCCGACAGCGGGGGGCGCGCAGCTTTGGAGTTCCTTGAGAGTCATGCGCGCCCCGTGTCCCGGCGGGCCTCCCGCCGCCAATCCTGTTGCCCAGGACCTGGGGGACCAACCGAACCGGACGAACCTGATTCAAGGAGCTGTTGAGCGTGACGGCATTGGCACGGTGGTGCTATCGGCACCGGCTGGTGGTCCTGTTGCTGTGGGTGGGGGCACTGTTCGGCGTGGGCTTCTCGGCCTCGACGGCGGGCACGGACTACGCGAACGTCTTCTCCCTCCCCGACACGGACTCAAAGACCGCGTACGACCTGATGCAGAAGGCCTTCCCGAACACCTCCGGTGACACGGACACCGTGGTCTGGAAGGTCACCGACGGCTCGGTCAGGGACCAGACCGTCCGGAGCCGCGTCCAGCCGGCCCTGGACTCGATCGCGAAACTGAAGGGCGTCGGGGCGGTCGCCGGCCCCTACGAAGGCGCCCGGGGGGCCGCGCAGATCAGCCAGGACGGCAAGATCGCGTATGCGCAGATCACCTTCGTCCAGCGGGCGAACGAGATCCCCAAGGACGTCGTCCAGAAGGTCGTCGACACCGCCCAGGACGCGGAACGCGGCGGTCTCCAGGTCGAGTTGGGCGGCCAGGCCATCCAGCGTGTCCAGGAGCCCCCGCAGGGCCTCTCCGAGATGGTCGGCATCGTCGCGGCGGCCGTCGTCCTCTTCCTGGCGTTCGGTTCGTTCTTCGCGATGACCCTCCCGATCGCGATCGCCGTCTTCGGCGTGGGCATGGGGCTGTTCTCCACCCAGCTGCTCAGCCACACCACGAACATCCCGGACATCGCGCCGCTGCTCGCCTCCCTGATCGGCCTCGGCGTCGGCATCGACTACGCCCTGTTCATCGTCACCCGGCACCGCCGGGGCATCCTGCGCGGCATGGACCCGGAGGAGTCGGCGGTCACCGCCCTCAACACCTCCGGCCGGGCGGTCCTGTTCGCGGGCGGCACGGTCTGCATCGCGCTGGCCGGCATGCTGGTCACCAGGCTCCGCTTCCTGGACGGCGTGGTCATCGGCACCTCGCTGACGGTGGTGCTCAGCGTCCTGGCCGCCACCACCCTGCTGCCCGCCCTGCTCGGCTTCCTCGGCCCCCGCGTCCTCAGCCGCCGGCAGCGCCGCCGGCTGGCCGCCGAGGGTCCCGAACCGGAGAAGGCGAGCGGCCTGGCGGCCCGCTGGTCGGTGAACGTCGAGAAGCGCCCGCGGCGCGTCGCCGCGCTTGCCGTGGTCGTCATGGCGGTCCTCGCCGTCCCGGTCCTCTCCCTGCGCCTCGGCGCCACCGACCAGGGCAACGACGACGCGTCCACGACCACCAGGAAGGCCTACGACCTGCTCGCCGAGGGCTTCGGCCCCGGCTTCAACGGTCCGCTCCAGGTGGTCAGCGCGGGCGGTGACACGGCGAAGCTGGTCCAGGGCATCGAGGCGACCTCCGGAGTCGCCCGGGTCGCCGCGCTGCCGCCCGCGCAGGGCGTCACCGTCATCCAGGTGGTCCCGACCACCTCGCCCCAGTCCAAGGAGACCGACGACCTCATCGACACCCTTCGCGACCAGGTGATCCCGAAGGCGGGCACCGAGGCCCACGTGGGCGGCGTGACGGCGGTATCCAAGGACTTCGCCTCCGTCACCGGCGACCGTCTGCCGCTCTTCATCGCGACGATCATCGGCCTGGGCTTCCTGCTTCTCCTGGTCGCCTTCCGCTCCCTGGTGGTACCGCTGACGGCGGCGCTGATGAACCTGATCGCGGCGGCCGCCTCCTTCGGCGTCCTGGTCGCGGTCTTCCAGTGGGGCTGGGGGCTGGACCTGCTGGGCCTCGGCAAGGAGGGCCCGATCAACGCGTTCCTCCCCGTCATCATGCTGTCCCTCCTCTTCGGCCTCTCGATGGACTACCAGGTGTTCCTGGTGAGCCGGATGCACGAGGAGTGGGTGCACACGAGGGACAACGCGCGGGCGGTCCGGGTCGGTCTGGCGGAGACCAGCCGGGTCATCAACAGCGCGGCCCTGATCATGGTCTGTGTCTTCCTGGCCTTCGTCCTGAGCGGCGACTCGGGCGCGGCGATGGCGGGCGTGGGTCTGGCGGCGGCGGTGGCGCTCGACGCGTTCATCCTGCGTACGGCGCTGGTCCCGGCGGCGATGCACCTGCTCGGCGACTCCAACTGGTGGCTGCCGGCCTGGCTGGAGAAGCGGCTGCCGCACCTCGCGGTGGAGCCGTCGGAGGGGGCCGCCCCGGAACCCGCGGAGCCGACCGGCCCGGCCACGGCGATCCACGGCTTCGTCCGTGCGGCGGACGGCGACCCGGTGGAGGACGCGTCGGTGACCCTGATGTCCAAGGGCGGCCGCCAACTGGACCGTGTGACGTCCCTGGCGGACGGCTCCTACATCGTGTCGGTCCCGGCGCCGGGTTCCTACCTGCTGGCGGTGACGTCGGCGTCGTACGGCTCACGCGCCCGGCACGTGGTGGTGGCGGAGGGGCCGCTGGTGTACGACGTGGAGCTGACCGGGGACGAGGTGGACGCGGTCAACTAGCCTTCTTCTGCGCGGCCTTGAGGATCTGATCCACGCCGAGGGTGACCTCGGCGCCGATCGGTCCGGGGAGCGTGACGGTCTCGCCGGGAGAGTACGGGCGGTGGTGCTCGTACTCTCCCCGGTGGCCGGTCGCAGGCGTTGTTCCGGACGTGGTGGTCGTCGGTGTCGGCATCCACGACCGACAGGCCGCAGATGGCGTGATCCTCGGCCCCAGCGGGGAGCCGGAGGCCGACGCCCTGCATGACGTCGGTTTCGCCCTCGGCCGGCCCTGCGGCGATGAAAGGGACCATGAGCCTGGTCAGGGCACGAGCGTGCGGCACATCCGGTGATGGGTCACGAGGAGGTGGCCCCGACGATCTCGACGCGGCAGCCCGGATGGCGCCCCATGGTCTCGTCGGCGGCGGCCGTGAGCGAGAACGGCCCGTCGTCGAAGGGGTGCTCGATGGCCGCGGCGGACATCGCGTGCCTCCCAGGAGCTGGTGTCGAGGAAATCATCGTGGGCAGCCGGGCCCTCGCTGTCCCCTTCGAACCGTTTCACCCGGAAGTGATCACCCGGTCTTCGCCTTGACCGCCGGGTCCGGCAGGACCCGCGTCATCCCCGGCAGGAAGTCCGTGAACAGCTCGTGCACCTCCAGCACGAGCGGCCGCAGCACCCGGAACCGCGCGAGGGAGACGCCCCGCGCGGTCAGCCGCGCCCCCCGCTCGGCGAGCCGGTAGCTGCGTTCCCGGCCCTCGGTCCGGTCGAAGATCCAGTACAGCACCAGGCCCATCTGCGAGAGCCACATCAACTCGGGCAGGACGTCCCGGAGTTCGGGTGCGACCTTGGTCTTCGCGCCGGCCAGCACCTCCCGGTGCACACTGATCGCCTCCGCGCGGGCGTGCTCGCTCTCCGGGGAGAACGGGCTGAGCGGGCTGTCGGGGTCGGCGGCGTTCTTGAAGAAGTGGACCGCGAACTCGTGGTACGGCAGGGCGATGTCCAGCCACACCTTCAGGACGCCCGCGAGCCGCGCCTCCAGGTCGGTCTCCCGGTCCAGGACCTCGCGGACCGCCACCCGGTGCTCGGCGGCGAGCTGGTCGTAGAAGCCCTGGATCAGGTGTTCCTTGCCGGCGAAGTAGTAGTACGCGTTGCCTACGGAGACCCCGGCCTCCGTGGCGATGGCCCGCATCGTGGTCTTCTCGTAGCCGCGCTCCCGGAACAGCCGCATCGCCGTCTCCAGGATCAGCGCGCGGGTCTGCTCGGACTTGCTCGGCGTATCGGCCTCGGCAGGACCGTCGTTCTTCGCGGACACGGACAGAGCCTAACGAGTGGCGCAGGTGTCGCCCGCACAGCCCGGAGGGTCGTAGATCCACCCGAGCCCGGGGTCGTACGTCCATCCGTCCTCGCGCCGGTAGACCTTGCCGCCCCACTGGGCGCCCCGCCACCGGGCGGCGGCGAGTACCGCGCCCCGGGCCAGCCGGGCTCCGGCCGGCGTGCTCAGCCTGTGGGCCAGCGGCCGGTGCTCCCGCAGTGCCCACAGGACGACGATCCATGCGGCGGCGGACCGGTAGACCTGCCCGGAGTCGCCGACGACGGTGACCTCGTCGAGGGTGGTGGAGTGGTCGAGTCCGGGGAAGCGGGCGCGGGCCTCGTCCGACGCGGCCGGGACCAGGGTGAGCGGCACCAGCTGCGACTGACGCCCGAGCCAGTCCCGCAGATGGGTGCAGAGGGTGCACTCGGCGTCGTAGAGAACGGTGAGCCCGCGGACCGGGACGCGCGCGGCGCCCCGGTCCTCGGCGGCCGGCACGGTGCTCACGCCCCGGCCGCCGGCGCGGTCCAGCCCTGCGGCGGGACGGGCGGGAGCTGTTCCTTCTCCATGGCCCCGCGCCGCCGTATCCGGTTGAGGACGTACACGTTGCCGAGGTGCATCACGCCGAGCACCAGCAGGACGACGCCGAGCTTGGCCGACAGCGCCTCGAAGACGCCCCGGGTGTCGTCGATGGTGTCGCTGGTGTGCAGGTACAGCGCGACGAAGCCGAGGTTGACCAGGTAGAAGCCGACCACCAGCAGGTGGTTGACGGCGTCGGCGAGCTGTTCGTTGCCGCTCAGCACGTCAGAGAGGAAGATCCGTCCGTTGCGGCTGAGCGTGCGGGCCACCCAGACCGTCAGACCGATGCTGACCAGCAGGTAGATGACGTAGGCGATGACCGTGCGGTCCATGCCCCACCCCTTCTTGAACGCGTTCAAAACGCTGACAGGGGTGACTGTAGACCCAGTTTTGAACGTGTTCAACTCGGTTGCGGGGTGACCCCGTTCACGCCCGCCGCGCCAACTCCGGCCGCTTGCTGTAGTCGGTGAACCCGAGGACGTTCCCCCAGGGGTCGGCGATCTCGACGGTCCAGCCGGTGGCGACGGAGAACGGCGCGTCGAGCACGGCGATCCCGGCCTCGGCCAGCCGCCGCGCGGCCGCCCGGGCGTCCGGCACCTCCAGCCACAGCCGCGGCGCGGCCCACACCGGCGTCCGCTGCCCCAGCCCCGCCTCGGCCCGCAGCAGGATCCCGGGCGTCTCGCCCCCGACCTTCAGCAGGGCGATCCCGCCCTCGTCGAACCGGAACCCGATCGTGAACCCGGCCCGTTCGTAGAAGCCGACGGCATCCGTGAGATCCCCGACGGGGAGCAGCACGTTGTCGAACCCGAGCAGTTCGTACGACTCGTCATCTGACATGCGATCAGATTAGGTGCGCCGATGTCACTTGCTGAGCGGGCTGACCGCGGGGTCACTCAATGGGCTCAGGCCGCGCCCGCCGTCTCGCTACGCTGGGCGGCCGTCGGCGCGACGGCTGCTCGAGGGGGCGGACATGACTCCGGGGACCGAGACCTTCTACGGCGAGGTGCGGAACGCCTTCGCCGGTGCCGCGCAGCGGCTGGGACTGGACGGGCCGGGCGCGGGTGAGGCGGACCGGCACCTCGCGGTGGCCAGCTACACCGGCTCCGCAGTGACCTACACGGTGGTGCTCGGCCTGTGGCAGGGCGACATCGAGATCCACGCCTGCCGGGAGACCGCGTCGACCGTGTGCAAGGTCGGCATCGCGGGACTGGCCCGCGCGGCGGGCGTCGCGGACGGCCGGAGCGGCGTCTGCTTCGGCGCCCGTAGCCTGAGGCAGTTGCGCAGATCGCTCACCGGCCAGATCCGCTACGTCGAACTCGTCCACCCGCTGGTCTCCGGGGCGCCGGACGAGGCCCTGGCCCTGATGCGCGCCGCCGGCGCCAGGGAGTGGCACAGGCCCGCCTGAACACCGCAGGGCCCCGCTCCCCGGGAAGGGGAGACAGGGCCCTGGGACGGCGTCGTGAAGGTCAGAAGCGGCGCGTGATCAGCGCTCGCTTCACCTCCTGGATCGCCTTGGTGACCTCGATGCCGCGCGGGCAGGCGTCCGTGCAGTTGAAGGTCGTGCGGCAGCGCCACACGCCGTCGCGGTCGTTCAGGATCTCCAGGCGCTGCTCGCCCGCCTCGTCACGCGAGTCGAAGATGAAGCGGTGCGCGTTGACGATCGCCGCCGGGCCGAAGTACTGGCCGTCGTTCCAGAAGACCGGGCAGGACGACGTGCACGCGGCGCACAGGATGCACTTCGTGGTGTCGTCGAAGCGCTCGCGGTCCTCGGCGGACTGCAGACGCTCGCGTGTCGGCTCGTTGGTGTCGTTGGTGACGAGGAACGGCATCACGTCCCGGTACGCCTGGAAGAACGGCTCCATGTCGACGACCAGGTCCTTCAGGACCGTCAGGCCCTTGATGGGCTCGACCGTGATCGGCTTGTCGGGGTTGATGTCCTTGATCAGCGTCTTGCAGGCGAGGCGGTTCTTGCCGTTGATCCGCATCGCGTCCGAGCCGCAGATGCCGTGCGCGCAGGAGCGGCGGAAGGTCAGCGTGCCGTCGACGTCCCACTTGATCTTGTGGAGGCCGTCGAGGACGCGCTCCTTCGGGTCGATCTCCAGCTGGAAGTCCTCCCAGACGGCGTCCGCGGAGACCTCGGGGTTGAAGCGGCGGATCCGGAAGGTGACCGTGATGTACGGGGAGTCGGCGAAGCCGGGCTCGGGCTGGCCGGCCGCGTCCGCCTTCTCCAGGGTCGGGGTTGCCATCAGTACTTACGCTCCATCGGCTGGTAGCGGGTCTGGACGACCGGCTTGTAATCGAGACGGATGGACTCGGCTCCGTCGTCGCCCACCTCGCGGTACGCCATGGTGTGGCGCATGAAGTTGACGTCGTCGCGGTTCGGGTAGTCCTCGCGGTAGTGACCGCCGCGCGACTCCTTGCGGGCCAGGGCGGAGACCGCCATGACCTCGGCCAGGTCCAGCAGGTTGCCGAGCTCGATGGCCTCCAGCAGGTCGGTGTTGAACCGCTTGCCCTTGTCCTGGATCGAGACGTTCCGGTAGCGCTCGCGCAGCTCCGCGATCTTCTCCACAGCCGTCTTGATCGTCTGCTCGGTGCGGAACACCATGACGTTGGCGTCCATCGTGTCCTGCAGCTCCCGGCGGAGCGTGGCGACCCGCTCGTTCCCCGTCGAGGTGCGCAGCTGCTCGATCTGCGAGACGACGAACCCGGCCGGGTTCTCCGGGACGTCGACGAAGTCCACGGTGTGCGCGTACTCGGCGGCCGCGATGCCCGCCCGGCGGCCGAACACGTTGATGTCCAGCAGGGAGTTCGTGCCCAGCCGGTTGGCACCGTGCACCGACACGCAGGCGACCTCGCCGGCCGCGTACAGGCCCGGGACGACCGTCGTGTTGTCGCTCAGGACCTCGCCCTGGACGTTCGTCGGGATGCCGCCCATCGCGTAGTGCGCGGTGGGCTGGATCGGGATCGGGTCCGTGTAGGGCTCGATACCGAGGTAGGTGCGCGCGAACTCGGTGATGTCCGGCAGCTTGGCGTCCAGCTGCTCCGGCGGGAGGTGGGTGAGGTCGAGGTAGACGTGGTCGCCCTCGGGACCACAGCCGCGGCCCTCCCGGATCTCCGTGTAGATGGACCGGGAGACGACGTCACGGGAGGCCAGGTCCTTCATGACCGGCGCGTACTTCTCCATGAAGCGCTCGCCGTCCTTGTTGCGGAGGATGCCGCCCTCACCACGGGCGCCCTCCGTCAGCAGGATGCCCATGCGCCAGATGCCGGTCGGGTGGAACTGGAAGAACTCCATGTCCTCCAGCGGCAGGCCGCGGCGGTAGACGGCCGCCTGGCCGTCACCGGTGAGCGTGTGCGCGTTGGAGGTGACCCGGAAGAACTTGCCGGTGCCGCCGGACGCGTAGATGACGGCCTTCGCCTGGAAGACGTGGATCTCGCCGGTCGCCAGCTCGTAGGCGACGACACCGGCCGACTTCTTGACCCCGTCGACCTCGGTGATCAGCTGGTCCAGCACGTAGAACTCGTTGAAGAACTCCACGCCCTCCTTGACGCAGTTCTGGTACAGCGTCTGGAGGATCATGTGGCCGGTGCGGTCGGCCGCGTAGCAGGACCGGCGGACCGGCGCCTCGCCGTGGTTGCGGGAGTGCCCGCCGAACCGGCGCTGGTCGATCGTCCCGTTGGGCGTCCGGTTGAACGGCAGGCCCATCTTCTCCAGGTCGAGGACGGCGTCGATGGCCTCCTTCGCCAGGATCTCGGCGGCGTCCTGGTCGACCAGGTAGTCACCGCCCTTGATCGTGTCGAAGGTGTGCCACTCCCAGTTGTCCTCCTCCACGTTGGCCAGCGCCGCGGCCATGCCGCCCTGCGCGGCGCCCGTGTGGGAGCGGGTGGGGTAGAGCTTGGTCAGGACCGCGGTGCGGCTGCGCTTCGTCGACTCGATGGCCGCGCGCATGCCCGCGCCACCGGCGCCGACGATGACGGTGTCGTACTTGTGGATCTTCATGATTCTCGCAGCCCCGTGCCTAGCGGATGTTCGGGTCGAAGGTGAAGATCACCAGCGTGCCCAGCAGGATGGTGAACACCGTGGCGGTGTAGAGCAGGCCCTTCAGCCACAGCCGGGTGTTCGCGCGCTCCGCGTAGTCGTTGATGACCGTGCGCAGGCCGTTGGCGCCGTGCAGCATCGCGAGCCACAGCATCAGCAGGTCCCAGACCTGCCAGAAGGGGCTCGCCCAGCGGCCGGCCACGAACGCGAAGCCGATCTTCGACACGCCGCCGTCGAGCACGAGCTGGATCAGCAGGTGGCCGAGGACCAGGACGACCAGCACGACGCCGGACAGCCGCATGAACAGCCAGGCGGCCATCTCGAAGTTGCCGCGCGTGGAGCGCGGGGTCTTCTTGGTGCGCAGGCGCGGGGCCTCGATGAGGGGAGCCGGGTTGTCGACGTTGAAGAGGGGGGCGCCCTCGACGGGGCCGACGCCGGCTGCGGTGGATTCAGTGGTCGACATCTGCGTCAGCTCCCGAACAGGACACGAGCGGCGTGGCCGAGAACGGGGTAAACGGCCCCGGCCATCAGGACGACCCAGACACCGACGACCGTCCAGAGCATCTGCTTCTGGTAGCGCGGGCCCTTCGACCAGAAGTCGACGGCGATGACGCGCAGGCCGTTGAGCGCGTGGAAGAGGATGGCGGCCACGAGGCCGTACTCCAGCAGCGCGACGATCGGCGTCTTGTACGTGGCTACGACCTTGTCGTAGTCCTCGGGGGAGACACGGACGAGAGCGGTGTCCAGCACGTGAACGAACAGGAAGAAGAAGATGAGGACGCCGGTGACTCGGTGAGCCACCCAGGACCACATTCCTTCCCGGCCGCGGTACAGCGTTCCAGCCGGCACGGAAGTCCCTCCGGGAGCGGGGATTGGGGCCGCGCCGGCTTGGTGTCGGTCGGGCCCGGCCGGGTACGGTCCACCGGCCCCCAGCATCGTAGCGATGCGCTGGCGCCGGGCTTACGCCGGGCCTACCGGTGTGATCAAAGTGGCACGCGTATGGGTTAGCCGGGCGGCGTTCGGGGCGGGGGCGCGGTCATCTGCCGGGTGCGGCGCCGTGGGGGTTGTTCGTGCCTCCTGGCGGAGCCGCTGACGGGCACGGCCCCGCGCCCCTGAGCAGGTCCCTCAGACGCCCGTGCGCAAGGCGCCGCAGTTGCTCCGCGGACATCACCCGCTCGTCCTCCGGATCGTTCTTCAAACGTGAGTAGATGCCTTCGAGTACGCGGTCCAGGCGCTCCTCGGGCGGGGTGCCGTCCAAGTGGATCACGAACACGTGTCCGAACTTGGCCTCGTAGGCCGCGTGGGCCGCGGTCAAGGCCGTATGCGCCGCCGAGTAGGTGTCCTCGGGCAGCTCGGGGAGCGACTCGCCCGCCAGGGCCTCGGTGAGGTCCGCCCGGCCCAGGTCGTAGGCCGCCTCGTCCGCGGCCGCCAGCAGGGACGCGACGTCCGGGTAGGGGCGGTGGTCGGCGAGTCGCCGGGACCAGCGCGGGCTGCACAGGCAGTGCAGGAGCAGGGCGCCGACCTCTTCGTCCGGGGCGGCGTTGAAGGCGTCCAGCGGAGTGGGGAGGTGGGGCAGGCGGTGGGCGGGCAGCGTGGGTCCTCGTGTCACGTGAGGTGTGGCAGGGGATGCTGGGAGGGATGTGTCGTAGACGTTATCGAGGACGTTCACGGTGTGTCGGTTGGTTGCCTCAGTTTCACCCGAAGGGGAGAGTTTCAGAGCGGTTGGATGACGCCTGAGCGGTGGACGCGTCGTAGGTTGGACCGGTGAGCCAGCACAAGCGCAGGCCCTCGGCACGCCAGGTGTCGCGGAGACGGGCGGTGATCGCCGCGGCCTTCGTGGCGACCGTCGCGCTCGGCACCGGCATCGGCGTGTGGGCCGCCACCTCGGGCGACGGCGGGACCCCGGCCGGATCGGCCGCCCGGCAGCCGTCCGGGACGGCCGGCTCGTCCGCCGGCCGGGCCGGCACCCCCACTCCCACGCCGACCCGCAGCTACCCCCTGTCCCAGGCCCCGCGCACCATTCCCGCCGTGCGCTCCCACACCGCCGCCCGCGGACCCGGCTGGCGTCCCCGCAAGGGCGAGCGGGTCGTGGTGAGCGACGCGGCGCTGGCCGACGAGGGGCGCCTGACGGCGAGTGAGCTGGGACTCTCGTACGCCGGGAAGAAGGCGGCGGACGAGGACGTCAGGCCGGGTGATCTGCGGCTCGACCTCGGCGGGACGGGCGACCCGGAGTCGTACACGATGACCGTGCACGGCGGGTCGGTGCGGATCAGCGGGCCCGGTGACGCGGGGGTCTTCTACGGCACCCGGACGCTCAAGCAGGAGGTGCGGGGCGGCGGCGCCGCACCCGAGGGGGTCGTCAGGGACCAGCCGGCCAAGCCGCAGCGCGGGTTCATGCTGGACATCGCGCGCAAGCCGTTCACGGCGGACTGGATCGAGAGCCGGATAAAGGAACTGGGCGACCTGAAGTTCAACCAGTTCGGACTGCACTTCTCCGACGACCAGGGGTTCCGGATCGAGTCCGACACCCACCCCGAGATCGTCTCCCGGGACCATCTGACCAAGGCACAGGTCAGGGAGATCGTCGCCCTCGCCGCCGGCCGGCACATCCAGGTGGTCCCCGAGATCGACTCGCCCGGACACCTCGGCGCCGTCCTCGCCGCCCACCCGGATCTGCAGCTGCGCAACGCGCAGGGCGTCGCCACCAGGGGTGCCGTCGACATCGCCCAGGACGACTCCGCGAAGATCGTCGACGACCTGCTCGACGAGTACGCCGACCTGTTCCCCGGCTCCTACTGGAACCTCGGCGGCGACGAGTACCAGGCGCTCACCGTGGCCGATCCGCAGGCCTCCTACCCGCAGCTGGCGGACGCCGCCCAGCAGGCGTACGGCGACTCGGGCACCGTCGCCGACCTCACCACCGGCTGGCTCAACGACCGCGCCGACACCGTCCGCGCCCACGACCGCACCCTGCGGGTCTGGAACGACGGCTTCTTCCGGGGGACCTCCGTGCAGCCCGCCGGGGATCTCCAGGTCGCCTACTGGACCGGCAAGGAGATCGGCGCCCGGCAGCCGGCGGAGTACCTGAGGGCGGGCCGGCAGGTCCTCAACTACAACGACGAGTTCCTCTACTACGTCCTCGGGGAGCCCAACACCTTCGTCTATCCGACCGGGCAGCGGATCTACCAGCAGTGGACCCCGCGCGTGCTGCGCGGCACCTCCGCCGTGGCCACGCGGTACGACCCCCAGATCCTCGGCGCATCCTTCGCCGTCTGGTGCGACCTCGCCGACTCGCAGACGCAGGACCAGGTGGCCGCCGGCATCCGGATGCCGCTGCGGGCCACGATCCAGAAACTCTGGGACCCGGGCACCCCCGCGCTGTCCTGGACGGACTTCAAGGCGCTGGCCGCCAACCTGGGCTGATACGCGACCAGAGGTGGACGTACGGCGGTGACGGGCCGTATGTTCCGCTTCCGCGCGCGGACCAGGGGAGGGCCGCGTGCCCTACCCCGGGGGACCCGTCTTGATCTGCGCCCGCTGCCACCACTTCGCCGCCGCGCCCGGAGCCACCCTGTGCGACCGGTGCCTGGGTGCCCCGCCCGAGCCCGTCCCCCCGGTCGTCGGCGCGCCGGGGCTGCGGCTGCGCTCGCCCGTCGGCCTCGGCTGGGCCGCCGCCGTGCTGCTCGGCGCGGTCGTCGCCGCCGACCTGTTCGCCGTCTGGGCGGACCTGCTGCAGTACGACGCCACGGGCGCCCTGGCCGACGGGGAGACCGGCGCCGCCGCGTTCCGCCGGGCCGACCGTGCCGACGCGCTCTCCGGGCTCGCCGCCGGCGCCCAGGCCGTGTCGCTGGTCAGCTGTGCGGTGGTGTACCTGTGCTGGTTCCAGCGGGTGCGGGCCAACGCCCAGGTCTTCAGCCCGGCCGGGCACCGCAAGTCGCCGGGCTGGGCGATCGGCGGGTGGTTCGTGCCGGTCGTGAACCTGTGGTTCCCGCGCCGGATCACCCTCGACATCTGGGACGCCAGCAGCCCGTGGGGGACCAACCGTTCGCATGCGCTGGTCAACGCCTGGTGGACGCTCTGGCTGGCCTCGCTGTTCGCGGGCCGTGCCGTGACCACCGGCGACTCCGGGGGCGCGGCCCAGGCCCGTGACGACGCGCTGGCGGCGCTGGTCTCGGACGCCCTCGACATCGCCGCCGCCGTCCTCGCGGTCCTCGTCGTGGTGCGGCTGACCCGGATGCAGCACGAGAAGGCGCTGGCGGGCGCCGTCCCGCCCGCGCTCTGACCGCCGCGGATCACCGCAGTTGGCCGAAAACCCTTTCCTCTGCCCGCTCGATCTGCTGGGCTCCGTACCGCTGTGACACTCCTGGGTCCTTGCACGCAGTAAGGGGGAGTGCGGGCTCCGTACAGGTCGGCGCCTTGGTACATACCGTTGTGGGAGGCGTGGGATGAGCCTGGTGGAGCTGATCGCTCAGGCTGACGAGCGCGGACTGGCCGCCAGCGGACTGGCTTGTTTGGATCGGTGCGTGCCGCTGCTCGGCGGTGACGACCTGGTGCTGCGGCCGCTGTGGACGAGCCTCGCCGACGGCTCGGGATGGAGTGCCGGCCTGGAGCAGGCCCGAAACGCGCTCGACACCGGCGAGGCCGAGGCCGAACTCCTCGCCCGTCGCATGCTCGACGCCGCGCCCGCGGACCACGCCTGTGACGAGGTGCGGCGGTGGGCGGACGCTTGTTCCGTCGCCTCGTTGCGCATCCACCGGCTCCTCGACCCCGCCGAGGACCCGGCGCCCTCCGTCGACACCCGCCGCGAGGGCGGCACCGAGGACATGTCGCCGTTGGTGGCCGCCGAACTGCGCCGCCAGGTCACCGTCCTCGAACTGCTCGCCGGGCACGGCACGGCCGGGCTGCGCCGTGCGCTGGACGTCTCCACCGAGGGCCGCCGGGTGCTGCGCGCGGTGGTGTCGCGAAGGGCCCGCGGGCGCGGCTGAACCGGGCGGGCCGGTCCCGGCCGGTCCGGGTCCGTCCGCGCGGGTCCGTGCCGGTCCCGGACCGGCCCGGACCGGGAGGCTTCCTGTGAGCGCCGTGCGGCGGAGCTGCGGCGGACTTGCGGGGGTCCTGCGCCGGTTGCCGGAACACCCCGGAACAGTGTGACGAAACCCTTGCTGACCTCGCTTTTCCCTATGTGACAGTTCACTACGTGACAGCACAGCAGCAGACCAGGCCGCACGCCGCCACCAAACCGGCCCGCTGGGCCGCGGACGCGGTGGCCATGATGCGCGAGGGTGCGCGGGTCCGGCTCGACTACTCCGCACAGAGCCTGTGGCGGGTCGACCGGATGATCGAGGAGATACGCCGGGAGGGCGCGCCGTACGACGCGGTACGGGAGATGCTGCGCGGCCTCGGGTGCTACGCCGGTGAGGTGATCGTCCGTCACACCGGCGCCGAGTGGTGGGCGTCCGGCGGCGACCACTGGATCCGCACCCCCGACGGGCGGCTCTGGGACCCCGTCGAGGAGGCCCGGCGGTGCTACGGCGGCCACGGCTCGCTGCGGCTGCTGTGCCGGGACGCCATGGGGTAGGCGAGAAAGCCCCGAAAACGGCGGGGAACGGCGGCTGACGGCGGGGGACTTGGCAAAAACCCCGCAATAAGAGACGCGGGCGTTCCCAAGTGGCGTGGCCGGGAGCACGATTGGCCCATGGCCGACAACCGACGCTGGTGGGCCCTGGTCGTCATCGCGCTCGCCCAGTTGATGGTCGTACTCGACATGACCATCGTCAACATCGCGCTTCCCTCCGCCCAAGCCGCGCTGCACATGTCCGACGGCAACCGGCAGTGGGTCATCACCGCCTACACCCTCGCCTTCGGCGGGCTGCTGCTGCTCGGCGGCCGGGTCGGCGACCTGGCCGGGCGCAAGCCGGCGTTCATGACCGGGCTCGTCGGCTTCGCGGCCGCCTCCGCGCTCGGCGGCGCCGCGGTCGACGAGGGGATGCTGTTCGGCGCGCGGGCGCTGCAGGGCGTGTTCGCCGCGCTGCTCGCCCCGGCCGCGCTGTCGCTGATCGCGACGACGTTCACCGACCCGAAGGACCGCGGCAAGGCCTTCGGCATCTTCGGCGCGATCATCGGCGCCGGTGCCGCGGTCGGACTGCTCGCGGGCGGCTTCCTCACCCAGTACCTGGACTGGCGCTGGTGCCTGTACGTCAACGTGCCGATCGCGCTGGTCGCCTTCGCCGGAGCCTGGACACTGCTGCCCGGCGGCGGCCGCCACCCCGACGCCCGCCTCGACGTGCCCGGCGCGCTGCTCGGCTCGGGCGGGATGCTCGCCCTGGTCTACGGCTTCTCCGAGGCGGAGTCCCGCGGCTGGCACGACTCCCTGGTCCTGACGCTGCTCCTCGGCGGGGTCGCCCTGCTCGGCGTCTTCGGGTTCTGGCAGACCAGGGCCCCGGTCCCGCTGCTCCCGATGACCGTCGTGCGCGACCGGCAGCGCCTCGGCGCCTGTGTCACCGTGCTGCTGGTGACCATCGGCATGTTCGGCGTCTTCCTCTTCCTGACCTACTACATGCAGCGCGTCCTCGGCTACTCGCCCGTGAAGACCGGCGTCGCCTACCTCCCCATCACCGTCGGCATGGTCACCGGCTCCACGCAGATCGCCGCCCGGCTGCTGCACCGGGTGCCGCCCCGCCTGCTCCTGGTGCCCGGGCTGCTGGTCGCGGCCGGGGCGCTGGCGCTGATAGCCCAGGTCGGAATCGAACCGGCGTACGCCTCGCACATCCTGCCCGGCATGCTGATGCTCGGCCTCGGCATGGGTACGGCCATGATGACCTGCGTCTCCCTGGCCACCGGCGGGGTCGCCGCGCGCGACTCGGGCGCGGCCTCGGCCACCTTCAACACCGCCCAGCAGGTCGGCGGTTCGATCGGCACGGCACTGCTCAACACCATCGCCGCGAGCGTCACCACCCGGTACGCCACCGCCCACGCGGCCACGATTCCCGACCGGGGGCTGCTGGCGGCGAAGGCCGCGGTGCACGGCTTCAACGTGGCCACCTGGTGGGCGATGGCCGTGCTGCTGCTGGGCGCGCTCGTCGCCGGGGTGGTCGTGAACGCGGACCGCGCGCCCACCGCCCCGGAGACCGGGGAAAGAACCCCGGAACCGGCCGGGTCCGCGACCTGAGCAGAGCACCTCTGCCCCCTGACCAGCAATTCAGCCGCCTGTGCGCGGTGCGGCGGGACCTGAGTGCCGCAGTCGCCGGCGGGTGCCGGGCCGGCCGCCCGCAACTGCGGCCAATCCATCCTCCGAGCTGCTCCGGATCACGCGTGGAAGCCTGATCGGCAAGCGCGGGGGACAACGATGGAGCGGGCGCTACACGGCTTCTCGCACAAGGGCCTCCGTGGTCGGGACATCTCCGGACGTAACCCGATCCCCATGGGGCGGCGAAAAACCCCAGGTGCCCGCGGGCGGTGCGGACCAAGCCCGGCAGGGCCTCGCGCTGCGGGGTGCGCGGCAGGCGTCCGGCTCCCGCGACCGAAGGCCAACCGCCTTGACCGGGCGTCGGCACCGAAGCAACGGCCGAGGCCGCCACCCCCCACAGGAGAGGCCCCGGCCGTCGCGCGGCACGGACCGCGCGGCGGTCCGTACTCCGTTCAGCGCCATGAGTGCGTTTTCTGTCACACCCCGGGGCGTCACGAGTTAGTTGCACTTTGTACTGACGTGGACGGCGAGCGGTTTCAGGCCGTAACGTGCCTTTCGCGTCGAGCGCGAGTACATGATCACTGCAACGATCGGCGGCTGCGTCGTAGCCGCGACCGACCACTTACTGGGGAACGACGGGTGCTGGGGGACGACGCGGAGTTGACCGCCGCGGTACGTGCGGCACAGGGCGGGGACGAAACCGCCTTCCGTATCGTCTATCGCGCGGTGCAGCCGCGTCTGCTCGGATACGTCCGCACACTGGTCGGCGATCCGGACGCGGAGGACGTCGCCTCCGAGGCCTGGCTGCAGATAGCCCGCGACCTCGACCGGTTCGAGGGCGACGCGGACCGGTTCCGCGGCTGGGCCGCCCGGATAGCCCGCAACCGCGCCCTGGACCACATACGCATGCGCGGCCGCCGTCCCGCGATCGGCGGCGACGAGACGGAACTGACCGGCCGGCCCGCCGAGTCGGACACCGCCGGCGAGGCCATCGAGGCGCTGACCACCGACTCCACCCTCTCCCTCATCGCCCGGCTGCCCCAGGACCAGGCCGAGGCCGTCGTCCTGAGGGTCGTGATGGGCCTCGACGCCAAGACGGCCGCCGATACCCTCGGCAAACGCGCGGGCGCCGTCCGTACGGCAGCCCACCGGGGCCTGAAGAAGCTGGCGGAACTGCTGGGCGCCGACCCGGAGCAGGCGGGTGTCGTCCTCGAGGCGCTTCCGCCCCAGAGAGAACCGAAGGATCGTGCGGTGACGTCCGCCACTGTGACGCATACGCGTTCGCGGACGCAGAAGGACATGTGATGGCCGACGAGCAGGACAAGTGGCTGAACCGGGCGACGGCGGAACGTCTGCTGCGCGGTGAGTCACTGGAAGCCGTCGACGACTCCGCCCGTGACCAGGCAGAACGCCTTGCCAGGACGCTGGACACGCTCTCCGTGCGGACCGTGCCGGCCACCGCCGAACTCCCCGGCGAGGAGGCCGCGCTGGCTGCCTTCCGCAAAGCGCGCGAATCCGCCGGGGACGAGTGGACCTCCGTGGCGCGGCAGCCGGGCAGGTGGGGCCGGGGCTCCGACGCGGGTCTCATCCGTATCGGTGCCGGTCCCCGGCCGCCCCGGGTCCCGGGCTGGGCCCGCCCCGCGCGGTTCGCCCTGGCCGCCGTTCTGACCGCCGGCATGCTCGGCGGGGTCGCGGTGGCCGCCGGCACCGGGGTGCTGCCGTCGCCGTTCGACGGTGTCCGTCCCAGGCCGGGAGCCTCCGTGACGGCGGCCGGCACCCCCGTGCACCCGCAGGACTCGCCCTCGACCGAGTCCTTGCTCGGCGGCGAGAGCGGCGCGCCCTCCGCCGACGCCACGCCCCGCGGCCCGGTCCTGCCCTCGCCCGACTCGTCGGGCAGGCCGAAGGACCGGGGCACCGGTTCGTCCGCCACCCCCGGGAACAGGTGGAACCGTGCCCTGAGGTTCTGCCGTGACGTCCAGGACGGCAAGTTCCTGGGCAACGACCGCAGGCGTGCCCTGGAGGGGATGGCGGGCGGCCCCGCACGGGTCGACAGGTTCTGCAAGGTCCTCCTCGGCGTCGGCGCGGCCGGTGAGCGGGGCGTCTCCGACGACGGCAAGGGCGACGGCGGCGGTCAGGAGGGCCAGGGCGGCCACAACCAGGGTTCGGGCGGCGGCAACGGTCAGGGCGGTGACGACGAGGGCCGCCCCGGCCGGCACGGCGGTGGCCGGGGCGGCGGCAACCACCATCACCAGGACGGCGCGGCCCCGCCCGCCCCGACGGCCTTCGCACCCCTGCTGCCGAACCCGGCCGCCTCGCCGAGCCCCGCGTACAGCGCGCTTTGACCTTTACGTACCGCTGTGACCTGCACTTCTGAAACCCGCTGAACTTTTTTCCGGCAGGGTGTGACGTTTTCGGCGGAGGCGGCGCAGTACAGAGTGAGCCGACTGGTCATCGGCCGTCGCACAGAGCCGGGGTTCCCCCCGTACCCGTGGCTCGTGCATCGGCGCGGGCGGGACACGTTCCCCCGGTCCCGCCCGCGCCCCAGAATCCTTCCGGCACTCACCAGTAGACGACGACCTTGTCGCCGTTGCGGACCTCGGTGAAGAGCGCCGAGACCGCCGCCTCGTCCCGGACGTTGACGCAGCCGTGCGAGCCGCCCGCGTACCCCCGGGCCGCGAAGTCGTACGAGTAGTGCACCGCCTGGCCGCCGCTGAAGAACATCGCGTACGGCATCGGCGAGTGGTAGAGCGTCGAGACATGGTGGCGTGACTTCCAGTAGACGTGGAACACGCCCTCACGGGTCGGGGTGTACTGGGCCCCGAAGCGCACCGACATCGTCGACACCGTGCGCCCGTCGATCATCCAGCGCAGGGTCCGGCTGGTCTTGCTGATGCACAGCACCCGCCCGGTCAGGCACCGCGGATCGGGCGCGGCGGCCGGCTGACCGCCCATCAGGTACAGCTCCCACTTCCCCGGCGTGTGCGTCATGGCCCGCAGCCGCCGCCAGGTCACCGCGTCGGTCTCGCCCGTCCGGGGCAGCCCGCGCTTGCCCTGGAAGCCCTTGACGGCCGCCGCGGTGAGGTCGTCGTAGGTCCCCGTCGGCCCGTCGGACAGCCAGGCGACCTGGCGCAGCCGGGCCTGCAGTTCGCGCACGCCGGTACCGGTGTCGCCGCGGGTGTACACGATGTGCGGCGGGACGGTCTCGACGGCGGACGGCGTCGGGGCGGCGGCCGCGCCGGACGTGCGGCCCGATGCCCCGCCGGGCGCCGAGCCCCCCGTACCGCCGGGCGTCCGGCTGTGCGGAAGCTCGATATGGACGGGCGAGTTCCCCTTGCCGTCCGTGCCGTCCGGCGGCTGCACGGTGCAGGCGCAGAGCGCGGTGAGCGCCGCGAGCACGGCGGCCGAGGCGGGCGCGCCGCCGCGCCGCCCCACGATCCCTGAGTACCCCGAGACCTTCATGCCGAGGATGCTTCCCCGCGTGACCGCCGCCGAACAAGGGGGCATGGTGGGAGGGGGAGACGCACCGGCGGAACCGGTGCACCGCGGAGGTCGGTCACCATGGTCCGTGAGTCGGAGTCCGGACTGCCCGTCGAGCCGGTCTACGGCCCGTCCGCCCTCGCGGGCTGGGACCCGGCCGAGCGGCTCGGCGACCCGGGGTCCTACCCCTTCACCCGGGGCGTCCACCCGACGATGTACACCGGCCGGCCCTGGACCATGCGCCAGTACGCCGGCTTCGGTACGGCGGCCGAGTCCAACGCCCGCTACCGGCGGCTGATCGCCCACGGCACCACGGGCCTGTCCGTCGCCTTCGACCTGCCCACCCAGATGGGCTACGACTCCGACGCCCCGCCGGCGCACGGCGAGGTCGGCAAGGTGGGTGTGGCGATCGACTCGGTCGACGACATGCGGGTGCTGTTCGGCGGGATCCCCCTGGACGGGGTGTCGACGTCGATGACGATCAACGCGCCGGCGGCCGTGCTGTTGCTGCTGTACCAACTGGTCGCCGAGGAACAGGGGGTGGACGCCGGCCGGCTGACCGGGACGATCCAGAACGACGTCCTCAAGGAGTACATCGCCCGGGGCACCTACATCTATCCGCCGGGGCCGTCCCTGCGGCTCACCGCGGACATCTTCCGGTACTGCCGTACCGAGATCCCGAGGTGGAACACGATCTCGATCTCCGGCTACCACATGGCCGAGGCCGGCGCCTCGCCCGCGCAGGAGATCGCCTTCACCCTCGCCGACGGCATCGCGTACGTGCGGACCGCGATCGCGGCCGGCATGGACGTCGACGACTTCGCACCCCGCCTGTCCTTCTTCTTCGTGGCCCGCACGACGCTCCTGGAGGAGGTCGCCAAGTTCCGGGCGGCGCGCCGTATCTGGGCACGGGTGATGCGGGAACGGTTCGGAGCGCGCAATCCCAGGTCGCTGATGCTCCGCTTCCACACCCAGACGGCGGGCGTCCAGCTGACCGCCCAGCAGCCGGAGGTGAACCTGGTCCGGGTGGCCGTCCAGGCCCTGGCCGCGGTCCTCGGTGGCACCCAGTCGCTGCACACCAACTCCTTCGACGAGGCGATCGCCCTGCCGACGGACCGGAGCGCGCGGCTCGCCCTGCGCACCCAGCAGGTGCTGGCCCACGAGACCGATGTCACGGCGACGGTGGACCCGTTCGCCGGTTCCTACGCGGTGGAGCGGATGACGGACGACCTGGAGGGGGCGGCCGTCGGCCTGATGGACAGGGTCGAGGAACTGGGCGGCGCGGTGGCGGCGATCGAGGCCGGTTTCCAGAAGGGCGAGATCGAACGCAACGCCTACCGCATCGCACGGGAGACGGACGCGGGGGAGCGGGTGGTCGTCGGCGTCAACCGCTTCCGGCTCGACGAGGAGGAACCGTACGAGCCGCTGCGCGTGGACCCGGCCATCGAGGCCCGGCAGGCGGAACGGCTCGCCCGCCTGCGCGCCGAACGGGACCGGCGGGCCGTCGGTTCGGCGCTGGCCGCCCTGCGGAGGGCCGCCGCGGGCGAGGACAACGTCCTCCCCCCGATGCGGACGGCCCTGCGGGCCCGCGCGACGGTCGGCGAGGTGTGCGACGCGCTGCGCCTGGTCTGGGGCACCTACACCCCGGCGGACACCTTCTGACGCCGGCACCCCGCCGCCCGGCGTCGCCCTGACGCCGCCGGATGCCTGCCGGCCGGCACGGAGGGGCCCGTTGTCGGACGTGCGTGCGAGACTTCTTCGCATGTTCGGCGTCATCGATCTCCCCACCTATCTGGCAGGCCTCGTCCTGATCGTCCTGCTGCCCGGCCCCAACTCGCTGTACGTGCTCTCGGTCGCCGCCCGGCAGGGCGTACGGGCCGGTTACACGGCCGCCGCGGGGGTGTGGTGCGGTGACACCGTGCTGATGACGCTGTCCGCGGCCGGGGTGGCGTCGCTGCTCCAGGCCAACGCCGTGCTGTTCGGGATCGTGAAGTACGCGGGCGCCGGCTATCTGACCTGGCTGGCGATCGGCATGCTGCGGGCGGCCCGGTCCATGTGGCGGACCCGGCGGGAGCGCGCGGCCGAGGAGAGCGGTCCGGCACCGGACGCCGTCGCACAGGAGCGGCCCTACCGCCGTGCCCTGGTGATCAGCCTCTTCAACCCGAAGGCGATCCTGTTCTTCGTCGCCTTCTTCGTGCAGTTCGTGGACCCGGGGTACGCCTACCCCGCGCTGTCCTTCGTCGTCCTCGGCGCCTTCGCCCAGCTGGCCAGCTTCCTCTACCTGACCGCCTTGATATTCAGCGGCACCAGGCTGGCCGCCGCCTTCCGCCGCCGCAAGCGGCTGGCGGCGACGGCCACCTCGGCGGCGGGGGCGCTGTTCCTGGGCTTCGCGGTGAAGCTGACGCTGGCCAGCGCGTAGGCGGCTCTGCCGGCGGCTCGGGGCGGCGGCGCGGTTGCGTACGCCGGGCCAGCCCCGCCCGCCCCGGAGACCTAGGCGGCGGCGCCCGCCCCGGCGCGCGCCGCGTACGTCCGCAGCCCCTCGGCCGTCTCGCCCGCCCAGCCCACATAGCCGTCCGGGCGGACGAGGAAGAGGCCGGGGCCGTAGGACTGCGGGGCCGGCAGGCTGCGGAAGCCGTCCACCGGCTCCGGGGCCAGCAGGGTCCAGCGCGGCCCCCGGAAGGCGTCGAACATCCGCACCCCCGCCGCGTTCCGTCCGTCGGGCGCGCGGTCGCCCGCCCGCACCGGTCCGGGGTCGGCGCGCGTCTCCGCCGTCAGCGAGGACTCCCGGTAGCCGATCCCCAGCTGGACCGTGGCAGCGCCGCGCCGTACCTCGCCGCGGTGCACGCCCGTGGAGAGGTCCAGCATGGCGGCGGCGTTCGCGCGGCGCTCCTCCTCGTAGGTGTCCAGCAGTGTGTCCGGGGCGTCGCCCGCGAGCACCGCGGCCAGCTTCCAGCCCAGGTTGTAGGCGTCCTGGACACTGGTGTTCAGCCCCTGGCCGCCCGCCGGGGAGTGCACATGGGCGGCGTCTCCGGCCAGGAAGACCCGGTCCACCCGGAAGCGGTCGGCCAGGGCGGCACGCGGGCGGAAGCCGGAGGCCCAGCGCAGCTCGGTGACGTCCGCCGCGTCCAGGTGGCTGTACGCCGACACCAGCCGCCGTACGCCCTCCAGGGACGGGTCGGCCTCGGTGCCCTCGGGCAGCTTGGCGCCCAGCTGGAAGTCGTCCGTGCCGGCCAGCGGGCACAGGGCCACGCCGTTGCCGTCGGCGCCGACGAAGACGTGCCAGTGGTCGCGGTCGAGGTTCCGCACCCGCAGGTCCGCCACGAGGAACGGGCTCGGGTCGACCGACTCGCCGGTCATCCCCACGCCCACCGCACGCCGTACGGCCGACCGCCCGCCGTCCGCCGCCACCACGTACCGCGCCCGGGCGGTGGTGCCGTCGGCGAAGTGGGCGCTCACCCCGTCCGCGTCCTGCTCCAGGCCGGTCAGCGCCCGCCCGAACCCGACCCGGCCGCCCAGCTCCAGCAGCCGTGCGTACAGCACCTCCTGCGTCCGCCACTGCGCGACCATCAGCGGGTCGGTGTACGGCGCGCCCTCGTCCGCCGCCACCGTGTCGAACATCGGCTGTGTCCTGAGCCGCTCGCCGTCCTTCCAGAACAGCTGGGGCGGGTAGGGACCGCCGGCCGCGCGGAGCGCCTCGCGCACCCCGAGGTCGTCGAAGACCTCCTGGGTGCGGGGCTGGATCCCCTTGCCGCGCGAGCCGGGGAACAGCTTCTCGGCCGCCTCCACCACCAGCGCGTCGACCCCGCGCCGGGCCAGGTCGATACCGAGGGTCAGGCCGGTGGGACCGGCGCCCACGATCAGAACGTCCATCACATTTCTCCTTAACGCCGTTAAGTTCCGTTGCCCGCAAGGCTGCACTTAACGCTGTTAAGCTGTCAAGCGTGAGTACGGAACGACGCGCACCCCTCGACCGCCGCCGGGTCGCCGGCACGGCCCTGCGCCTGCTGAACGAGGTCGGTCTGGACGGGCTGACCCTGCGGGCCATCGCCAAGGAGCTGGACGTCAAGGCGCCGGCCCTGTACTGGCACTTCAAGGACAAACAGGCGCTGCTCGACGAGATGGCGACGGAGATGTACCGCCGGATGGCCGCGGACGCGCGGCTCGACCCCGCCGGTACGTGGCAGCACGTGCTGCGCACCATGAGCGGCGGGCTGCGCGCGGCCCTGCTCGGCTACCGCGACGGCGCCAAGGTCTACAGCGGCTCACGCTTCACGGGCATCGACCACGCCCCCGACCAGGAGGCGTACCTGCGTGTCATGACGCAGGCGGGCTTCACCCTCGCGCAGGCGGCCGTGATCGGCGCGACGGTCAACGCGTACACCATCGGCTTCGTCACCGAGGAACAGGGCGTCCAGCCGCTCCCGGGTGAACGCCGGGAGGGCTACGACGTGGAGGAGCGAGCCCGCCTGCTGGCCGACTTCCCCCTGTCGGCGGCCGCGGGCCGGGAGATCTTCACCGACTACGGCAGCCAGTTCGAGACGGGCCTGGAGATCATCATCGGGGGAGTGGAGGCACGGTACCGCCAGGCGCCCCCGTAGCGGCGCGAGGGGCTGCGCGACCGGCCCCCGCTCACCCGCACCCGCACGAGCCCCGGCGGGTTACCGCATCGCCCTGCGGAGCGCCCGCGTCAGGACGGGCGGCAGCAGGTCCACCGCCACCCGCCGCACCCGGCTGCGCCGCCGGACCCCCGTCACCGCCGCGGAAACCGGCTCGGGCACCGGCGGCGCCCCCGGCACGTCCGCGTAGCGGGACCCGGGAAACTCCGGCCCCCGCATCCCCTTCGACTTCAGCCGTATGATCCGGTGCCCGGCGGCCTCCTGCACGCTCAGACGGCAGTCGCTCCGCCCCCGCGCCATCTCGATCAGCTCCTCCCGTACCGGCCGCGGGTCGCCCCACGTCCCGTACAGCTTCTGCGTGCTGATGCAGACGGGGCGCAGCCCGCGGTTGAGTACCGCCTCCCACGCCGCTATGGAGACCCCGGGGGTGTGCTCGGAGCGGAAGTCGTCGAGGACCACGATCCCGTCCGGCAGCAGCAGATCGCGGGCGGTCCCTATGTCGTCGTGCACGTGCTCGTACAGGTGCGAGGCGTCGATGTGCACGAACCGGCAACTGCCGGGCTCCACTTCGCCGCGGACGAGCGAGCTGGGGCCCTGGAGCACGCGGGGCAGCTCGTCGTGGAAGGCGAGGTAGTTCTCCTCGAAGAGATGCCGGGTCAGCTTGGCGTAGGACTTCGTCGACTCGGCCCGGTTGGCCGCGTCCGGCGCGTCGCCCTCGAACAGGTCGCAGACCGTGTAGGTCTCGCCGGGCCGGCGGTGCCGCCCCGTGAAGATCGCGCTCTTGCCCAGGTAGACGCCGACCTCCAGCAGGTCGCCGCCGACGCCGGAGTCTTCCTGGCGGTCGAGGAACCAGTCGAACAGCATCTGGTCGAGCACCGGGAACCAGCCCGGGACGTCGTCGAGGCGGCGGGGCGGTCGGGTCGTTTCCTGGGTGGTGGCCATGCGGAGGAGGCACTCCCTCGGGACGGAGGTCTGTGGGAAACCTGCGGAAAACCTGTGCGGCGCAAGGTCTCAAGGTGCCTGCCCGCCGCACCGCTCCGAAACCCAAGGAGAAATGAACGGCGGGCCAACATCGCATGGTTGACGGGATGTGAATGGGAGGGGAACTAGGAGTTTTTCAGGGACCTTTTCAATCTCGGTCCGAACCGGTTCTCGACCTGCCGGTTGATCAGCCAGGCCAGGCCCAGCATGGAGAGGACCGTCAGTGCCAGCGTGGCCCACGGCGGCACCCCCCAGCCCCGGTGCAGCACCCGGATCACGAACCAGCCCAGGTGCTCGTGGACCAGGTAGAACGGGTACGTGAGCGCTCCGGCCGTGGTCAGCCAGGACCAGGTCGCCCGGCGCGTCCAGCCCGCCGCCACGGCCGCAACGGCGGCGAACGCGAAGGTGATCACGGCCATCGCCACGTACGGGTTCCGGGGGGCGCCGTGGTGCCACAGGCCCTCGGTGGTCAGCCGCATCCCGAGGATCCAGGAGCACGCCACGATGGACCAGGACAGCGGCCGGCTGCCGAAGCGGTGGACCAGGTAGAGGGCCAGCCCTCCGATGAAGTACGGGGCGTACTCCGGCATCACGACCAGGTCGGTCCAGGGGCCGCCGGCGGCGGTGGACAGGACGGTCGCCAGGGTCCAGACCGAGCAGAACAGCACGACCCGGCGGTAGGTGACGCCCGGCAGGACGACGGTCAGCGCGAACAGCGCGTAGAACCGCACCTCGACCCAGAGCGTCCAGCAGACGCCCAGCACGCGCGGCACGCCCATCGGCTGCTGGAGCATGGTGAGGTTGACCAGGAACTCGTCGGCGCGCACCGGGTGCACGACGGCGGGCAGCAGCACGGACGCGCCGGTGACCAGCGCCAGCGCGACCCAGTAGGCGGGGTAGAGGCGGGCGACACGGGAGCGGAAGAAGTCGCCGAGGGACCGGCCCCAGCTGCTCATGCAGATCACGAAGCCGCTGATCACGAAGAAGAACTCGACGCCGAGACAGCCGTACACGGCCGCCTTGTGGAGGGTCGGGAAGATCTGGCCGGGGTTCTGGTGCCAGGACGCGGAGACGACTCCGCCGCGGCCGGTGTAGTGGTACAGGCAGACCATCAGGGCGGCCAGGAGCCGCAGTCCGTCGAGGGCCTGGAGTCGGGGGCGGGGCCGTGCGGGCGGAGCCGTGACGGCCGGGATTGTCGCAGGCGGGGGCGCCAGAGTGGAGGTCACGGGGGGCATGGTCCGGGGAGCTTACCCGGACCTGGGCAGTTAATCATCAGATCTGTTTCGCAAGACCCCGGTAAGAGTGGGGTACAAGTCCTGCACCTGGGCGAATCACAGGATCGACTTGGTTGACAGCCCAATGATTCCCTCGGGCGTCCCGACTTGTTAACCCTATGGTCGTTTTAGCTTCCTAGTTTCTCCATCCACCCCCTAGGTGCGGGTAAACCCATCACACGCAGCAGTTAAACCCAAGCTTCGCTTGGCAAAATCAGGAGAGCTATGACGAGGGTCCAGAACAGGCGGGCACCTGCACGCGGAGGGGATCTCGACGAGTGCCTGCACGCCTGCGCCGTGCACAGCGGCAAACTCGTCGGCAGCCTCGACCGTCGTCGCGGCGAACTCGCCGAGCAGCTGCGCAAGCTGCTCGTGGTGGTGGCCACCGAGGGCACCACCACCCCCGCGCCGGCCCCGGCCGGTGGCGCCACCGCTCTCCTCAAGCGAGCCGTCAAGGGCGCCGCGACCCCGTCCGGCGGTATCAACAACGACCTGCTGGACGCCCTGCTCGCCGTCGCCAACAAGGCCCTGGAGTGCGGCTACGGCGACGAGTTGAACCTGGCCCTGGTCATCAGCGACACCGTGCTCGCCCAGCGCAGGAACTCCCGGGCCGGCTGGCGGCTGCGTGCCCGCATCCTGGAGGGCCTGGGCGAGGAGAGCGAGGCCGTGGAGGCCTACGAGCGCTACCTCGAACTCACCAAGGACGACGGCTTTGGTGTCGCCAACCGGATCAGCGGCATGCGCCGCGCCGGTGAGCGCGAGAACGAGCTCCTCGCCCTCCTCGGACGCCAGGTGCCGGCCGCCGCCGAGTACCGGCGCGAGCCCGCCACCGCCGTCTGGGCCGAGGGCCTCGCCCTCCAGGCCGCCGGCGACTGGAAGTCCGCCGAGCCCCGCCTGGTCGGCGCCCTGCTGGCCCTCGCCGAGGACGAGGCCCCGGTCGACGACCGCCAGGAGCTGCTCAGCCAGTACCTGGACCTGCGGATCGCCGAGGGCAACGACCCCGGTCTCGCCGAGGCAGTCGCGCTCTACTCCGAGCAGCGCCGCAACCGGATGCGCGGCCCGGTCGGCAACCCGACCTTCGACGGTGTGCAGTGGATCACCCTCGGGGAGTTCCGCAACCAGATCGCCGGCAAGTCGATCTGCCTGATCGCCAACTCGGGCCGGGTGGGCATGAGCGGCATGGGCAGGGAGATCGACGACTACGACCTGGTCGTGCGCTTCAACTCGTACAAGATCGACCCGAAGCACACCGGCGAGCGCACCGACATCCACGTCAGCATCCACAAGCACGCCTTCAACTGGGAGAAGCCGGTGACCACCCGGCTGATCTTCGGCGGCGTCTCCGGTGACTGGAAGCACTCGCTGCGCAACAAGCTGGTGCCCGGTGCCCAGAAGTACCTGGGCGACGAGTCGCTGCGCTGGCCGATGCGGAACATCGGGCAGATCGGCGCCGACGCCTGGTCGGGCATCCCGACCTCCGGCTTCAACATGCTCTGGCTGCTGGACTTCCTCGACGTCAGCCCGACCCTGGACCTGATCGGGTTCGACTTCTACGAGAGCGGCGCCTACCGCGTGCAGGAGGCCATGAAGCTGGCCATCACCTCCGTGCACGAATACACCAGCGAGAAGGACTGGGTCATGCAGCGGGCCCAGGGCGTGAGCGACATGAGGATCTCCCTGCGATGACGACGACCTTCACCCCGGCGATACCGAACACCAACGCGAGCGCCCTCACCAAGAAGCGCCGGATCGCGTTCGCGTCCTACGTGGACGAGAACTACCTCCCCGGCTTCCTGGTGCTGCTGCGCAGCCTCGCGCTGTCCAACCCGGGCGTCTGCGAGGACTTCGTCGTGCTCTACGACGACCTGCGCCCGGCCTCCGTCGCGAAGATCCGCGCCCTGCACCCGCGCATCGTGCTCCAGCGGGTCAACGACACGCACTACGACTCGTACGTCAAGGGCGACCAGGACAACTACCTGGTCCGCAAGGCGTACTTCATCCTCGACGTCTTCCGGCTGCGCGAGTACGACACGATCATCACCCTGGACACCGACATGGTGGTCCTCGGCGGTCTCGGCGAGCTCCTGGAGCTGCGCGAGGGCCTCGCGGCCGTACCGCAGTTCTTCTACGGGCAGCACAAGCTGAACTCCGGTCTTCTGGTGATCCAGAAGGAGTACCTCTCCGACGAGTTCTGCGCGAAGATCGACAAGACCGGCCGCAACGGCGAGTACGAGCTGGACAAGCACGACCAGGGCATCCTGAACGCCGTCCTGGACGGCGACTTCGTCCGCCTCGACGCCAAGTACAACTTCGTCAAGCGGCGGCTCTCCGGCGACCTCCCGGTCCCGGAGGAGACGAAGATCCTGCACTTCACCGGACGGCACAAGCCCTGGCAGGGCGGTGAGTCCGGCTACGCGCAGGCCGAGGACCGCTGGCGCGAGTTCGACATGAACGACGCCGACTTCCACGCGGCGTACTTCGCCTCCTCCGGAGGTCTCCACCACGACCTGGTCGTCCACTTCGGCGCCCCGCACGTCAAGCGCACCGGTGACGTCGAGATCGCCCGCAAGGTGGCCGCCGCGCACATCGCGGCCGGCGACTACCAGGACGCCGTCGACGTCCTCGGCTCCGTCCGCATCCCCCTGGACGAGGCCTGGCCGCACGAGGTGCTCGGGCACGCCCTGATGAGCGTCTCCCGCTACGACGAGGCCAAGACCCAGCTGCTGCTCGCCTCCGCCGCCCCCAACCGGGCCGCGACCGCCTTCTCCCGGCTCGCCCAGATGGCCTGGGTGCACGGCGACAACACCGAGGCCCTGCGGTACGCCACCGCCGGCCTCACCGTCGACCCCACGCACCGCTCCAGCCGCCTGTGGGCCCAGCGCGCGGCGGCCGTCCCCTCCCAGGAGCAGGGCAGCGCCGAGGACCAGCTGGCGCACGTCGCGTTCTACATGGACCGGCAGGGCAACGCGGGCGACAAGCTGCTCCCGGAGACCGTCCGGCTCGGCTTCGGTCCGGACACCACCTCCCGCCGCTGGCACTCGGTGCACGCCCACCGCTACTTCGACCAGGCCGCCCTGGAGCGGGTCAACGCCCGCCGGGGTCTGGTCATCGGCGGCGGCGGCCTGTTCATCCCGGACACCATGCCCAACGGCAACAGCGCCTGGCAGTGGAACGTCCCGGACGAGCACCTGCGCGCCATCGACGTCCCGATCATGATCTACGCGGTCGGCTTCAACGCCTTCGACGGCCAGTCCTACCGGGCCACCCGGTTCAACGAGAGCCTGCGGCTGCTGGTCGAGAAGTCGTCCTTCTTCGGCCTGCGCAACCACGGCTCCATCGCCAAGGTCCGCGGCATGCTCCCGCCGGAGCTCCAGGACAAGGTCGTCTTCCAGCCCTGCCCCACCACGGTCATGCGCCAGCTGGTGCCCGGCTGGACCGACCCGTCGTACCGCGAGGACACGGTGATGCTCAACGCGGCCTACGACCGCGCGGGTCTGCGCTTCGGCCACGACTACGGGCACTTCCTCGCCCAGATGGCCAAGGCCGTCCGCAGGATCGGCGCGCACACCGAGGTCAAGTGCGTCGCGCACTCGCTGGACGACGAGAAGATCGCCTTCGACCTGCGCCGCGAGCACGGCATCTCGCTGCCGGTGATCCCGATGTACGACTTCTCCAACGACGAGATCCGTGAGACGTACGCCAAGACCCGCCTGGTCATCGGCATGCGCGGGCACGCCGGCATGATCCCGTTCGGGGTCGGCACGCCCATCGTCTCGCTGATCTCGCACCCGAAGATGGCGTACTTCCTCGACGACATCGAGCGGCCCGAGTGGGGTGTCTCGGTGCACGAGCGCGACCTCGGCGACATCCTCACCGAGCGCGCGATCGGCATCCTCGACAACCACAGCCGTACGGTCGCCGACGTGCACGACCGGCAGCAGCAGCTGTGGAAGGTCACCGAGGAGAACGCGGCCACGATCAAGAAGATCCTGGGCCGATAGCCCGAAGGGGCGGGCCCGTATCGGGCCCGCCCCCAGGGCAGCGCCCCAAGGGGGCGCGGGCTGTATTGCAGATGCGGCTGCCGCCGCGCGGCCGCGACCAGCCACGACGGCGCCGCAGACGAGTGACTCGGCGCCACCGGCGGAGCTACCGCCGCACGACCCGCCGCAGATTGCGCGCCTTGCGGGCCATCCGCCGCACCGTCGCGTTGCGCGGCAGGAAGCCCAGCTGGGCCGGGAGCCCGCCGGGCAGCGCGAGCGAGGTCAGGCGCTTGCGCTTGAAGTAGCGGATGGTCGTGTCGTTGAGGTGCTTGGTGAGGTAGCGCTCGGTCTCCCCGCGCAGCTGCGGGTGGATCTTCGGCTGCATCGCGAACCCCACCGCGCGCAGCAGCTCGGTGAGTTCCCCGACGGTCAGCAGCGCGCGCTGCTCCTCGACGGCCTTGCGGTCGGTGAGCGAGGGCAGCAGCGCGTCGACGACGGTGACCGGGACCCGGTTGCTGTTCTCGTAGGGGATGAGCCTGTCCAGGAGCGTGTCGGTGCCGATCCGGGCGGTCGGCAGGCCGTACAGCGCGGACGCGGTGAGCAGCGCGGTGGAGAAGCAGCCGACGACCAGCGCGGGGCGCATCCTCTGGTACAGCACCTCGGCGAGGACCGTGGTGTCCAGCACGGTGAGGTCGACCTCGAGCTTCTCGGCCTCCTGCTCCAGGGTGTGCACGAAGCGGGCCGGGGCGGAGGGGTGCGGCTTGAACACGACCTTGGTGTGGCCGAGTTCGACGGCACCCTTCAGCATCCGCACATGCAGGTCCTCCTCCTGTTCGGGGGAGAGGACACCGATGGCGGAGAGGTACTGGCCGAGCAGCATGGCCGGTTCCTCGATCTGCGGCAACTCGTCGCCGCTGGGCGCCAGTTCGGCCAGCACCTTGGTGAAGGCCGCGGTCGGTACGACCTCGCCCGGGACACCGAACTCGGTGAGCAGCATGGGCTTCAGGCCGGGCACCAGGTCGAGGTGGAGGACCCGGTCCACCCGGGTGCCGACCAGCGGATCGATCTTGTTGCGGGTCGGTCCGTAGCTCATCAGGCCGTCGGCGTAGACCGTGACCGGGGCGCCGGTGAACATCTGGGTGAGGCTCAGCGAGGGGTTGACCTGGATGGACTCGACGGCGAGTTCCACGTCGTCGTCACCGAGTCGCCACTCGTGGCGCAGGAAGCGTTCCCACAGGGGGAGGTCCTCGATGCGCGGGGCCCAGCCGCCCGGGTGGAACGGGAAGATCGTCTCGTTGTACGAGATCATGTCGTCGAAGCGGTCGCGCAGCCGCTCGAAGCCCGGCGCCTCGTCCAGGCCCGGGGTGGTCTCCGGGGTGGCCGCGTTGTTGCAGACCAGCAGGATGCGCCGGTCGGCCGGGCGGAAGGCGCCGGAGTCCAGGGCGGCGGCGAGGGTGGCCGTGCCGTAGAGGGTGGACGCCTGGAAGATCTGGGTGGTCACGCGGCGGCCCCCGCGGGAGCGGGACGGCGGCGCAGCCGGCGCAGCTTGGTGGCGCGCTGGAGGTCCATGGAGTCCAGGGCCTCGTCCAGTACGTCCTGCGGCATGCGCCGCAGCGCGGCGGCACTCATGGATTTCAGCTTCTTCGCCACCGCGGGCTCGAACCTTTCGATGGATCCCAGGTGATGGGAAATGATGGCGCAGTAGGTCCGGACGGCCTTCGGCAGGAGTTCCTTCGCGTCGGCGTCCTGTGCAGTTTCCTCGATCACCTGGTCGAACGCGCGAATGAAATCGAGCTGACGGACGTCGCCGATCTGCGTGAGTGACGAGGCTACGCCACGCCGATAAAAGACGCCGAGCAGGTTCACCGCCGCGAAGGACTCGGCCTCCCGGTGCAGCTTCCAGATCCACGGCCGGTCCTCGGCCGTGCGCAGCCCGTCCGTGAAGTGGACGAGGCCCTTGTCCACCAGGCGGCGGTGGTAGACCCCGGCCCACGCGTACGCGTAGTCGACGGAGGTCGTCTTGTCGGTCGGCAGGATCGCCTCCCGCGGGTTGAGCACCACGTCGCGCCGGCCGACCGGCACCCTGTGCACGGCGCGTGCGCGGGCGGTGCACTGCACATGGTCGGTGCGGACGAAGTCGCAGCCCAGGGCCTCGACGGCATCCACCAACTGCGGGTAGTAGCCCGGTGCGAGCCAGTCGTCGCCGTCCAGGAAGGTGACGTACTCGCCGCGCGCTCTGTCGATGCCGGTGTTGCGCGCGGTGGCCAGCCCCCCGTTCAGCTCGTGTCTGACACGGACCGCGCCTGGCAGCTCGCGCTCGGCTCGCGCGAGAATCTCTGGTGTCCCGTCGGTCGAACAGTCGTCGACGAGAATGAATTCGAAGTCCTCACGCGCGTTCGCGCGCAGGCTCCTCAGGGTGTCGGGCGCGTATTGCTGCACGTTGTAGAACGGCACGATGACGGAGAGCTTGACCACGTGGTGGACGTTAGAGGGGCGCCCGTCATCCGTCCTGACCGCTGTCTTGACATCAGGTGAACGACATGTGTCGAAGCTATGAATCAGGGCTTTTTGGATCCTTATCCCGGGCTGATTCGCCATTCGGCGGTGTGTTGTTAACCCTTTGTTGGATTCGGGTTCGGGAGATCCTCGGAATGGCTTCCTAGCGTCTTCGGTGTGCCAGCAAGTGCAACGAAGTCCCTGCGGGTGGCCGTCCTGGCGGATTCCGATACTCGGTGGAAGTGGGGGGCGCTCACCGCGAAGCGCCTGATCCCCGACGAAAGCGACTGTCCGGACGTCCGGCTCGACGGTTACCTCCTGCGGGGCCGTGCCACCCCCACCGCCCGCCAGCTCCAGGAAGTCGGCGTCCACGCGGACTCGCTCCGCGAAGTGACGGCCGTCGAGTTCCTGCGTGCCATGGAAGCCGGGCCCTCGGGCACGGAAGCCGGCCCCGAGGGCCCGGAGTCGTACGACCTGCTCGTGCTCTCCCTCGTCGGCGGCGGGGTGCAGGCGATGCTGCACGGGCTGCGGAGCGTCTTCGCCGGCCGCGCGAAGCGGCCCGTCGTCGTCACCGGCTACGTCGGCGTCGTCTACGAGAAGCTCGCCGACGGCCTGCTGCTGCGGCACGGCGCGGACCTGGTCCTCGCCAACTCCCGCCAGGACGCGGACCGGTTCCGGGCCGTGTACGAGGGGGTCGGCGCCGACTCCTCCGCGGTGACCGAGGTCGCGCTGCCGTTCCTCGGCGGCGAGCCCTACGAGGGCGAACACGAGCCCTGCACCGTGGTGTTCGCGGCCCAGCCCTCGGTCCCGGAGAGCCGCAAGGACCGTACGTACCTGCTCGACCGACTCATCCAGCACGCCCGTCGGCACCCCGAGCGGGAGGTGCTGCTCAAGCTGCGCTCCAAGCCCGGCGAGCACACCACCCACATCGAGGAACTGCCGTACCAGAAGCTGGTCCAGGGCAAGGACGTGCCCGCCAACTTCCGCCTGGTGTACGGGCACATGGGCGAGGTGCTCGACCGCACGGACCTTCTCGTCACCATCAGTTCGACGGCCGCTCTGGAAGCCCTGCACCGGCGGATCCCCACGGTGATCCTCAGCGACCTCGGGGTCCGCGAGACGCTCGGCAACCACCACTTCGTCGGCTCCGGCTGCCTCGCCTCCTGGGACCAGCTCGACGCCGGACACCGCCCGGTGCCCGACGCCGAGTGGGTCTCACGGCAGGGCGTGGCGGCCGACGGCTCCTACGCCACCGCGTTCGACGCCGGCCGCGAGCGGATCGCCAAGCTGCTCGCCCGGCCCGGCGGCCTGCCGCCCCTGAACCCGTACTACACACCCGAGACCGCGCCCGGTTACCTGCCCGGCATCCTGGCCCGCCACCACCTCGGCCCGGACGGCGTGCCGCTGCCCGGTGCGCCCGCGGCCGACAAGGCACCGGGTCCCGTCCGCCAGATCGTGCGCCGGGCCGCACGCGGCGCCTACCGCCACGGCGTCCAGCGGGTGGCCCCGGTGATCCGACGAATGGGAGAGCTGTGAGCGACCGGATCCCGAACCAGGCGTCACCGGCGCCTGACGGACTTGAAGGAACAGAGCCGATGCCCCACCCCGAGACGGCCGTCGTACCCCGGGTACTGGCCGTGATCCCCGCGCGCGGCGGCTCCAAGGGCGTGCCCGCGAAGAACCTCCTCCCGGTCGGCGGCGTCCCGCTGGTCGCCCGTGCCGTGCGCGAGTGCCGCGCCTCCCGGCTGGTGACCGACGTCGTCGTCTCCACGGACGACCAGGCGATCGCCGCGGCCGCCCGGTCCGCCGGCGCCGAGGTGGTGCTGCGCCCCGCCGCCATCGCCGGTGACACCGCCACCTCCGAGGCCGCCGTCCTGCACGCCATGGACGCCCACGAGGCGCTGCACGGCGCCCCGGTCGACGTGGTGCTGCTCGTGCAGTGCACCAGCCCGTTCATCATCCGTGAGGACGTCGACGGGGTGGCCGGCGCGATCGTCGAGAACGGCGCCGACACGGCCCTGACCGTGGCGCCCTTCCACGGCTTCGTGTGGCGTGACGAGGTGGACGCCCCGGTACCGGTCGGTGCCGACGCGGCCGCCGCCGGCGGCGGCTTCGGCGTCAACCACGACAAGTCGTTCCGCCCCCGCCGCCAGGACCGCCCCCAGGACTTCCTGGAGACCGGCGCCGCCTACGCGATGCGCGCCGACGGTTTCCGCGAGCACCGGCACCGCTTCTTCGGCCGGACCGAGCTGGTGCGCACCGACCCGGCCCGCGTCCTGGAGATCGACGACCCGCACGACCTGGCCCGCGCCCGCGCGCTGGCCGGCCTCTTCGACGCGGACCGCCCCGGTTCGCTGCCGACCGCCGACGACATCGACGCGGTCGTACTGGACTTCGACGGCACCCAGACCGACGACCGGGTGCTGATCGACGCCGATGGAAAGGAGTTCGTCTCCGTGCACCGCGGCGACGGACTCGGCATCGCCGCCCTGCGAAAGAGCGGGCTCAGGATGCTGGTCCTCTCCACGGAGCAGAACCCGGTCGTCGCCGCCCGGGCCCGGAAGCTGCAGATCCCGGTCCTGCACGGCATCGACCGCAAGGACCTCGCCCTCAAGCAGTGGTGCGAGGAGCAGGGCATCGCTCCCGAGCGCGTGCTCTACGTCGGAAACGACGTCAATGACCTCCCGTGCTTCGCCCTCGTGGGCTGGCCCGTGGCGGTCGCGAGCGCCCACGACGTCGTACGCGGCGCCGCACGCGCGGTCACCACCGTCCCGGGTGGCGACGGCGCGATCCGAGAGATCGCCAGCTGGATCCTCGGCCCCTCTCTCGATTCCCTCCCGAAGTAAGGACACCCCACAGTCATGAGCAACTCCCGTCTGCGCCAGTTCGGTTCCCGTGAGGTCGGCCCCGGTCAGCCCGTCTACATCTGCGGCGAGATCGGCATCAACCACAACGGTGAGCTGGAGAACGCCTTCAAGCTGATCGACGTCGCCGCCGAGGCCGGCTGTGACGCCGTCAAGTTCCAGAAGCGCACCCCGGAGATCTGCACCCCGCGCGACCAGTGGGACATCGAGCGTGACACCCCCTGGGGCCGCATGACCTACATCGACTACCGCCACCGCGTGGAGTTCGGTGAGGACGAGTACCGCCAGATCGACGAGTACTGCAAGACCAAGAACATCGCCTGGTTCGCCTCCCCGTGGGACACCGAGGCCGTCGCCTTCCTGGAGAAGTTCGACGTCCCGGCCCACAAGGTCGCCTCCGCTTCCCTGACGGACGACGAGCTCCTGAAGGCGCTGCGCGCCACCGGCCGCTCGGTCATCCTCTCCACCGGCATGTCCACCCCGAAGCAGATCCGCCACGCGGTCGAGGTCCTCGGCTCGGACAACATCCTGCTCTGCCACGCCACCTCCACCTACCCGGCGAAGGCCGAGGAGCTCAACCTCCGCGTGATCAACACGCTGGAGAAGGAGTACCCGAACGTCCCGATCGGCTACTCCGGCCACGAGACGGGCCTGCAGACCACCCTCGCCGCGGTCGCCCTCGGCGCCACCTTCGTCGAGCGCCACATCACCCTGGACCGCGCGATGTGGGGCTCCGACCAGGCCGCCTCCGTCGAGCCGCAGGGCCTCGTCCGCCTGGTCCGCGACATCCGCACCATCTCGGCCTCCCTCGGTGACGGCGTCAAGAAGGTCTACGACTCCGAGCTCGGCCCGATGAAGAAGCTGCGCCGTGTCCCCGGTGTCGTCGCCGAGGCGGAGATCGCCGCGGCCGCCGGCGAGCCGGTCCAGGTCTGACACCGCTGAATCCCTGAAGTTACGTCTGTTGTGTTACGACGACGGGACGGTCGTACGTCGATGAGCCTCCGCGCCGGGAACCCCGGCCCCCCCACACTCGCGTTCGTCGAGAGTCCGGTGCAGCTGCTGAACGTGCTGGAGTGGGCGCATGTCCACGCCCTGCGCGGGGCGGTGGACCCGTTGCCGACGGTGCCCCCGCAGGCCCGCCGCGCATCGGTCGCCATATCGGCGGCGGCACCCGGGGCGGAACTCACGATCGTCGTCCTGTCCCCGACGGACCCCATGACCCGGGGCCAGCTGCGCCGTATGGCGGACCTGGCCCGGGACGAGGGCTACCGGGTCCGCTGGGAGGAAGCACGGGGCGGCACCGCCGCCCCCTTCCAGACGATCGGCGGCCTGGCGGGCTCGCTCCGCCGGGCCGACCGCATCGTGATGGGCGACCCCTTCTCCCGCTACGTACAGCTCCTGCTGACGATCACCCGCGCCCGTGACCTGGTCGTCGTCGACGACGGCACGGCGACGATGGAGTTCGTCGCCCAGCTGGCGCGCGGCGAACGCCTGGTCCGCTGGCACCGCAAGGGCGGCCGCCCGGGCGCCCGGGACCTGCTCTTCGCCCCGGTCTCCTCCTCCGCGCGCCGCCGCCTCACGCCCAGCGACCGCCGCCACGTGGAGGTCTTCTCCTCCATGCCGGTGACGGAGACCCCGGCGGGCGTGACGGTCACCGCGAACGACTTCGGCTGGACCCGCGCCCGCTTCGGCCCGCCGCGCATCACCAAGGGCGCCGACATGGTCGGCACCTCGCTGGTGGAGACCGGCGTAGTGGACGGCGACCGCTATCTGGAGGCCGTCCGGTCCCTGGCGAAGACCCACGGCGCGACCCGCTACTTCGCCCACCGCCGGGAGAGCACGGACAAGCTGCACCGCCTCGCGGCCGAGACGGGGCTGGAGATAGTCCGCCCGGACCTCCCGCTCGAACTGATCGCCCGCCGCGGCCCGATCGGCCGTACGATCCTGAGCTTCCCCTCGACGGTCGTCCACACCCTCCCACTGGCCCTGGCCGGCACGGGCGTCCGGGTCGCCGTCTGCGACATCGACCCGGCGTGGCTGACGGACAACGCGTCGCCGCGCGCCCAGGGGTTCCTCTCCGGGGTCACCGGCACGGCGAAGGACGTCCACCGCCTGACGACGGTGGCGAGCCCGGCATAACCCTCGGCCGGACAGCGGGACCCTGGACGTGGAGCGGGCCGTGCGTGGACGGCACCTGGAAGCGATCGGCCGGTGACCGCCTCACGCGCGGGGCCCTCCCCACAGCCCCGGCCCCGCGCGGAGCCGGTCGCGCACGGCCGCGGTCTCCTCGTCCGTCCGGGCGTCCTCGCCGCCGGCCGCTGCCCCGGGCGGAGAGCTCGACCCACTGCCCCGCGACGCCCCAATCGAGAGCTTCCTCTCTCTTCCGGTCCCTTCCGGTCCCTTCCGGTCGAGCTCCCGGCCGTCGCGGTCGCCGCGTTCCTGCAGCGCCTCGACACCGCGCAACGAGAGGAGTCCGCCCGTGTCGCCGAGGACGGGTCCACCGGGGGCACCGCCCGCGCCGGGCCGCCGGACCGGCGTCAGGTCCCCTCTCCGCCGGGGATGGCGAGACGGTGGGGCCGGCGTACTTCCGGTGACACCCGCCGGCGGAGCGGCCCGGCAGGTGTCCACCCGGCCGTCGTGGGAAGTCGGGGTGCGGAGGCTGCCGCGTTCGGTGGTGGCGCGGACGGAGGGCTGGATCGCGTGCGTACCGTCGGAGTGGAGGAGGAGCTTCTGCTCGTCGACCCGGACTCGGGGGAGCCCAAGGCGTCGGCGGCCGCGGTGCTGGCCCGGGCCGCGCTGGCGGATCCGGGGCAGGACGTTTTCGAGAAGGAGCTCTACGGCCAGATGCTGGAGTTCGCCACCCAGCCGCAGTCGCGGATGACGGAGCTCGGCGAGGAGATCGTGCGGTGCCGCAAGGAGGCCGCCCGGCTCGCCGGGGAGCTCGGGTGCGCGGTGGCCGCACTGGCCAGCTCGCCGCTGCCGGTCAGTCCCTCCGTCAGCGTCAACCGGCGCTACCAGTGGATGACCGAGCAGTACGGGATCGCCACCCGGGAGCAACTGGTCTGCGGGTGCCATGTGCACGTGTCCGTGGAGTCGGACGAGGAGGGGGTCGGCGTCCTGGACCGGGTGCGGGCCTGGCTGCCGGTGCTGGTCGCCGTCAGCGCCAATTCACCCTTCTGGCAGGGCCGGGACTCCGGGTACGCCAGCTACCGCAGCCGGGTGTGGGCGCGCTGGCCGTCCGCCGGGCCCACGGAACTGTTCGGCTCCGCGGACCGGTACCACCGGCTGGTCGCGGACATGGTCGCCACCGGCGTCATCCTGGACGAGGGCATGGTCTACTTCGACGCCCGGCTCGCCCGGAGCTATCCGACCGTGGAGATCCGGGTCGCCGACGTGTGCCTGCGCGCCGGGACCGCCGTGCTCGTGGCCACCTTCGCCCGTGCCCTCGTGGAGACCGCCGCGCGGGAGTGGCGGGCCGGGCGGGAACCCGTCGACCACGGGGTGGGGCCGGCCCGCCTGGCCGGCTGGCGGGCCGCCCGCTCGGGCCTCGGCGGTGAACTGCTGGACCCCGTCACCCTGCGGCCCCGGGCGGCGCAGGAGGTACTGGACGCCCTGCTGGCGCACACCCGGGACGCCCTCGCGGACAGCGGCGACCTGGCGATGGCGGAAGAGGGCGTCCAGCGGCTGCTGCGGGACGGCAACGGCGCCGACGAGCAGCGGCGGCTGCTGGCGGACACCGACAGCCTGCGGGACGTCGTCACCGAGTCCGTGCGCCGTACTCAGATCGCGCAGATCTGATGCCCCCGGCCGCCGCGCCCCGGTGCCGTCAGGGCTTGCGGGCCAGGACGAACGCCCGGGGCCGTTTCTCCCCGTCGAGCGGCTCACGGATCAGGGTGGCCGCCACCTCCAGGCCCGCCTTGACGAGCATGTCGCTCACCGCGTAGGCGGGGCGCCAGTAGTAGCGGAGGTCGATCTCGTGGCCGAAGCGTTCGGTGAGGTGGAGGCCGGGCCGCTCGTCCTTCTGGAAGGCCAGCAGGACATGGCCGCCGGAAACCAGGACGCGGTGGAAGCCGGCGAAGGTCGCCGGGAGGTGGGCGTCGGGGATGTGGATGATCGAGTAGAGGGCGAGGATGCCGCCCAGGGTCGCGTCGGGCAGGTCCAGGGACGTCATCGAGCCCCGGTGGAAGCGCAGCGCGGGGTACGCCTCCCGGGCCAGGGTGATCATGGCGGGGGAGAGGTCGATGCCGAAGGCCGGTACTCCCAGTTCGTGCAGGTGGGCGGTGATGTGGCCGGGGCCGCTGCCCAGGTCGGCCACGGGGGCGGTGCCGTTCGCCTTCACCAGTTGGGCGAACGCTCCGATCAGGGACATGTCCACCGGCCGTTCGGGGCGGCCGGGGTAGGCGGCGGAGTACTCCTTGGCGATCGTGTCGTAGGACGTACGGGTGGTTTCTATGAAGTCGGTCGTCTCCGGGTCCGTCACGGTCGCGCACGCTACCGGGCAGGCGTGGCCGGGGGTGACGAAGTAGCCGTTCCGGGCCCGGGGCCGTTCCGGAAGATGGACAGAAACGGCGTGATTGCCGTCCGGCGTGGTATCCGTGGAAGAGGAAACATAGGTTTTACCCAGCCACGTCCGAGGTCATGCCATCGCGGTCAGATTTTCTTCCCCTAACGGGCTGAACTTTTGTTGATCTCGGGGCAGTTGACCCCCCGGGCGTCCTACCCTTCAGAGGGTGAACCAATTGATGTCCCTAGAGTCCGAGGCCGACCTCCCAGGGGATGTGCTCCCCGGTGTGCTCAGCGAGGAGCTGCACGCCGAACTCGTAGCCTTCCGGCGCGACCTGCATATGCACCCCGAGCTAGGCAACCAGGAGTTCCGCACCACGGCCGCGATCAAGGAACGGCTGGAAAAGGCCGGTCTGAGGCCGCGGGTGCTCTCTATGGGAACCGGGCTCATCTGTGACATCGGGCCCGTGGCGGACGGGCTGCCCGTGCTCGCCCTGCGCGCCGACATCGACGCCCTGCCCATCCCGGACATGAAGACCGAGTGCGCCTACCGGTCCACCGTGCCGGACCGGGCGCACGCGTGCGGGCACGACGTGCACACGGCCGTGGTGCTGGGCGCCGGGCTCGTCCTCGCCGAGATGCACGAGCGGGGGCTGCTGCCGCGGCCCGTACGGCTGCTCTTCCAGCCCGCCGAGGAGGTGCTGCCCGGCGGTGCCGCCGACGCCATCGCCTCCGGGGTGCTGGACGGCGTGGGGCGGATCATCGCCGTGCACTGCGACCCCCGGGTGGACGCCGGGCGCATCGGACTCAGGACCGGCGCCATCACCAGTGCCTGCGACCGCATCGAGGTGGCGCTGGACGGGCCCGGCGGCCACACGGCCCGGCCGCATCTGACCACCGACATGGTCACCGCCGCCGCCCGGGTCGCCGTCGATGTGCCGGCGCTCATCGCGCGGCGCGTGGACAGCCGCAGCGGGCTCGCCGTGACCTGGGGGCGGATCGAGTCCGGGCACGCGCCCAACGTCATCCCCCAGCACGCCGAGCTCTCCGGGACCGTGCGGTGCCTGGACCTGGAGGCCTGGCGGCAGGCGCCGGACGTGGTGCACGCGGCGATCGACGAGGTCGCGACCCTGCACCGGGCCAAGTCCGAGATCAACTACGTGCGCGGGGTGCCGCCGGTCGTCAACGACCCGGTGGTCACCGAACTGCTGAGGGACGCGATGACCGCCCGGCGCGGCACCGACTCCATCGAGACCACCGAGCAGAGCCTCGGCGGCGAGGACTTCTCCTGGTACCTGGAGCACGTGCCGGGCGCGCTGGCGCGGCTCGGGGTGCGGACGCCCGGCGAGCGGACCGTGCGCGACCTCCACCAGGGCGACTTCGACGCCGACGAGCGGGCCATCACGGTCGGGGTGGAGCTGTTCACGGCCGCCGCCCTCCTCGACGCGACCCGGTAGGTGCGGCGGAACCCGGCGCGAACGGTCAGCCGGCCGCAGGGGACGAAGGCACCCGACAGGTACTCCTTCGTCCCCTTGTGTCACCCCGGCGTAACCGGCGGTCCCTCCCTGTAACCCGGGGTCGGCACGGTTCGATAACGGCCGTGAGAAACACCGTTCCCCTTGCCTTCTACGCGCGTTACTGTGCGCCGGAATCGCCACCACAGGTGGCCGATTGGGGAAGCGGGCCGGTGACGGTGCCGTGGGGACGAAGGGGTGCTTGCTGTGCGTTTTGTCTCTAGGGGAATCTCTCGCAGGACGAGGGTCTCCCAAGCCGCGGTGACCGTCGCCGTCATCGCCCTCGCCGCCGCGGGATGCGGTAAGTCCAGCCAGGACAGTGGTGACACCGCCACGAACTCCTCCGGCAAGTACAACGGCAAGGGCATAGGTCTTGCCTACGACATCGGCGGCAAGGGCGACCAGTCCTTCAACGACGCCGCCTTCGCCGGTTTCGAGAAGGCCGAGAAGGAGTTCGGCATCGGCGGCCGGGACATCGAGCCGCAGGACGGCGAGTCCGACGCCGACAAGGTGCAGCGCCTCGACACCCTCGCCAAGTCCGGCTACAACCCGATCATCGGGGTCGGTTACTCCTACGCGCCCGCCGTCAAGGAGGTCGCCGCCAAGTACCCGAACATCACCTTCGGCATGATCGACGACTCGACGATCAACGCGAAGAACGTCGTCGACATGGTCTTCGCGGCCGAGCAGTCGTCGTACCTCGCGGGTGTCGCCGCCGCCTCCGCCACCAAGAAGGACCACGTCGGCTTCATCGGCGGCGTGGACATTCCGCTGATCCACACCTTCGAGGCCGGGTTCGACCAGGGCGCCAAGTCGGTCAATCCGAAGATCAAGATCGAGTCGCAGTACCTCACCCAGACCGCGGCCGAGGGCGGCTTCTCCAGCCCGGACAAGGGCAAGACCGCCGCCCAGGGGCAGATCGACGCCGGTGCCGACGTCATCTACCACGCGGCAGGCCTGTCCGGTCAGGGCGTGATCGAGGCCGCCGCCACCGCCAAGGTGTGGGCGATCGGTGTCGACTCCGACCAGTACGCGCAGGACGCGCTCGCCAAGTACAAGGACTACATCCTCGGCTCCGCGCTGAAGAACGTCGGCGGCGCGGTGTACGACCTGGTGAAGTCCGTCTACGAGGGCAAGCCGGAGAGCGGTGTCGTCAACGGCACCCTCAAGACCGGTGGCGTCGGCTTCGCGGACACCAACCCGAAGTACAAGGCCATGACCAAGGTCGTCGCGGCCGTGGAGAAGGCCAAGCAGGACATCGTCGACGGCAAGGTCACCGTCAACACCAAGTGATCAGACATATGGATCCGTCAACGCCGAGTGGTCCGACATATATATAGGACCGGGTGAGCCGGCCCCGCGCGACGGGCGCGCGGCCGGCCGGAGCCGTCGTTGCAGTCCGTGCGCCCCTTGCCTCCTGCAAGGGGCGCACTGCTGTACGTAACGTTGAACCGTGACTGTGGCCACAGCTAGATAACGGACCGGACATTGGGGGTTTTCCGTCTGGTCTACGCGCGTTACGCTGCCGCGGAACCAGCGCCTGGTTTGGGCGCTTGCACAAAGGAGTCACGTTCCATGCGCCGGGTGTCCCGTATTGCGGTTGCAGGCGTTGCAACCGCAGCTCTCGCCGTCACAGTCTCCGCCTGTGGCAGCTCCTCCACCTCGTCCTCCTCGGGCAAGGGCAAGGACCTCGGTCTGGCTCTCGCCTACGACGTCGGCGGCAAGGGCGACCAGTCCTTCAACGACGCCGCGACCGCCGGCATGGACAAGGCCGACGCGGAGTTCAGCTACAAGTCCACCGCCGTCGAGCCGCAGGACGGCGAGTCCGACGCCGACAAGGCGCAGCGCCTGGAGACCCTGGCCAAGGCCGGCTACAACCCGGTGATCGGCGTCGGCTACTCGTACGCGCCGGCCGTCAAGGAGGTCGCGGCGAAGTTCCCGAAGGTCACCTTCGGCATCATCGACGACAACACCATCAAGGCCGACAACGTCGCCGACCTCGTCTTCCACGAGGAGCAGGCGTCCTACCTGGCCGGTGTCGCCGCCGCCAAGGCCACCAAGACCAACACCGTGGGCTTCGTCGGCGGTGTGGACGTGCCGCTGATCCACAAGTTCGAGGCCGGCTTCGAGCAGGGCGTCGCGGACACCAAGAAGGGCGTCAAGGTCAAGTCGCAGTACCTGACCGAGACCGCGGCCGAGGGCGGCTTCTCCAGCCCGGACAAGGGCAAGACCGCCGCGGACGGCCAGATCGACGCCGGTGCGGACGTCGTCTACGCCGCCGCCGGTCTCTCCGGTCAGGGCGTCATCCAGTCCGCCGCCGAGCACAAGGTGTGGGCGATCGGCGTCGACTCGGACCAGTACAAGCAGGACGCGCTGGCCAAGTACAAGGACTACATCCTCACCTCGGCCATGAAGGACGTCGCGGGCGCCGTCTACAACCTGGCCAAGTCGGTGCACGACGGCAAGCCGGAGACCGGTGAGATCCGCGCCAGCCTGGCCACCGGCGGTGTGAGCCTCGCCGACTCCAACCCGACCTTCAAGAGCAACGCCGACATCCAGGCCGCGCTCAAGAAGGCCGAGGCCGGCATCAAGGACGGCTCGATCGCGGTCAAGACCTCCTGACCCGACGGTCATGATCATGCCGTAGGCATGGCCAAAAAGACGCTGTAATGGCAGCGTTACGGCCACGGAACGGGGTGCGGGCAGGATCTTCCTCCCGCGCCCCTGCCGTAGACCCGGATCCCTACGGACTACGGCGGGAAGTCCCTCGTTCGCGCGGCAGAATGCTCGGAACGGATCGAGAGTCAAAAAGCTCGGTCAGATCCGGGCACTATTTAAAGCAGGGGCGCTACGCGCGTAGATGGCCCCGTTCCCGAGGAGAGTGCGCCATCGACGCGTCCAGCAGCCCTCCGCTCACCGCAGAGACGACAGCCGCGGTCGAGCTGGCGGGGATCACCAAGCGATTCCCGGGTGTCGTAGCCAACCACGACATCCACCTGTCGGTCCGCAAGGGCACCGTCCATGCCCTGGTCGGTGAGAACGGCGCCGGCAAGTCGACCCTGATGAAGATCCTCTACGGTATGCAGAAGCCGGACGAGGGCACCATCGCGGTCGACGGCGAGCAGGTCTCCTTCTCGTCCCCCGCCGACGCCATCGCGCGCGGCATCGGCATGGTCCACCAGCACTTCATGCTGGCGGACAACCTGACCGTCCTCGAGAACGTGGTGCTCGGCAGCGAGAAGCTGTACGGCATCGGCGGCAACGCCCGCAAGAAGATCCGCGAGATCTCCGACCGCTACGGCCTCGGCATCCGCCCGGACGCCCTGGTCGAGGACCTCGGCGTCGCCGACCGGCAGCGCGTGGAGATCCTCAAGGTCCTCTACCGCGGTGCCAAGACCCTGATCCTCGACGAGCCCACCGCCGTCCTCGTCCCGCAGGAGGTCGACGCACTCTTCGACAACCTGCGGGAGCTGAAGTCCGAGGGCCTGTCGGTCATCTTCATCTCGCACAAGCTCGGCGAGGTGCTGTCGGTGGCCGACGACATCACCGTCATCCGCCGCGGTACGACCGTCGGGACCGCGATCCCCTCCCGGACCACCCCGCGTCAGCTCGCCGAACTGATGGTGGGCAGCGAGCTGCCCACCCCGGAGACCGCCGAGTCCACGGTCACCGACAAGCCGGTCATCACCGTCCGCAACCTCACCGTCTACGCCGGCGGCGCCTCCCTCGGCGAGCTCGGCGCGCAGCCCGAGACCGCGACCCCCGGCTCCGCCGGTGCCGTGGCGGGCGCCGACGTGCTCACCGAGGCCACCACGCCCGGCGCGGCCAAGCGCGTCCTCGACGACGTCACCTTCACCATCCACGCCGGTGAGGTCATGGGCATCGCCGGTGTCGAGGGCAACGGCCAGACCGAACTGATCGACGCGCTGATCGGCACCCGCAACGCCGACTCCGGCACCGTCGAGTTCCTCGGCGAGGACATCACCCCCTGGACGACCCGCAGGCGCCGGGAACGGGGCGTCGGATACATCCCCGAGGACCGGCATCGCCAGGGCCTGCTCCTGGAGTCCCCGCTCTGGGAGAACCGCATCCTCGGCCATGTCACCGAGAAGCCCAACGCCAAGGGCTTCTGGCTGGACATCAAGGGCGCCCAGGCCGACACCCGCCGGATCGTCGAGGAGTACGACGTCCGCACCCCCGGCATCGACGTCACCGCCGCCTCGCTGTCCGGCGGCAACCAGCAGAAGCTGATCGTCGGCCGTGAGATGAGCCACAGCCCGAAGTTCCTGATCGCCGCCCACCCCACCCGTGGCGTGGACGTCGGCGCCCAGGCGCAGATCTGGGACCGCATCCGGGAGGCCCGGCGGGAGGGCCTGGCCGTGCTCCTGATCTCCGCCGACCTCGACGAACTGATCGGCCTGTCGGACACCCTGCGGGTGATCTTCGACGGAAAGCTGGTCGCGGACGCCGACCCGGCCACCATCACCCCGGAGGAGCTGGGCTCCGCCATGACCGGCGCCGCGTCCGGTCACCTGGAACACGTAGACACCGCCCCAGAAGCACACGAAGGCGCCGCTGGTCCGGAGGACGAGGCCCGATGAAGAAGTTCGACAAGGAGCGGGTGCTCCTCGCGCTGGCCGGCCCGGTCATCGCGCTCGTTCTCGCGATCGCACTGACGTCGATCGTGCTGCTCGCCTCGAACCGCAACCCGTTCGAGCCGTACTCCCTGATGCTCCAGCAGCTGCCGTACTCGGACATCCAGGTGCTGATCGTCAACCAGGCGGCGATGTACTACATCGCGGCCATCGCGGTCGCCCTCGGCTTCCGGATGAACCTGTTCAACATCGGCGTCGACGGCCAGTACCGCCTCGCCGCCGTGATGACGGCCGTGGTCGGCGCCAACGTGGGCCTGCCGGCCTTCCTGCAGATCCCGATGCTGCTGCTGGTCGCCATGTTCACCGGCGCGTTCTGGGCCGGCATCGCGGGCGTCCTCAAGGTCACCCGAGGGGTCAGCGAGGTCGTCGCCACGATCATGCTGAACGCCATCGCCACCAGCGTCATCGGCTACGTCACCCTCGCCAACGTCTGGGGCGTGCAGGTCGGCAACAACATGACGACCGGCGACATGAAGAAGTCCGGCTGGTTCCCCGGCATCAACCTGGGCTCGGACGTCGGCGAGATCTACGGCATGGTGTTCGTCGCCATCGCCCTCGGCATCGCCTACTGGGTGGTCCTCAACCGCACCCGCTTCGGCTTCGACCTGCGCGCCACCGGTGCCTCCGATTCCGCCGCGGCCGCCTCCGGCGTCGACGCCAAGCGCATGGTCCTGATCTCCATGCTGATCTCCGGCGCGGTCTCCGGCCTCGCGGGCCTGCCGCTGCTGCTCGGCGACACCCACACCTACAGCCTGAGCTTCCCGGCCGGCCTCGGCTTCACCGCCATCGGCATCGCCCTGCTCGGCCGCAACAACCCCGGCGGCATCGCCTTCGCCGCCCTGCTCTGGGCCTTCCTCGACAAGGCCTCGCCCGCCCTCGACTACGCGACCCCGGTGGCGTACGAGAAGGAGATCGCCACGATCATGCAGGGCCTGATCGTCTTCTCCGTGGTCATCTCCTACGAAGCCGTACGCCAGTGGGGCCTGCGCCGCCAGCAGCGCCAGGTCGGCGCGGAGCTCGCCGCGGCCGCCGCCCAGAACACCAAGAAGGAGGTGGCGGCCTGATGTCCACCGCGACCATCGCCAAGCCGCAGGCGAAGCAGCCCGGCAAGGGCGGCCGCCGAATGTCGCTCCCGGTACTCCTGCTGGTCATCGCGGGTGTCCTGATCCTGACCTCGGCCGTCCGCCTGATCACCGGCGCCGACGGCATCACCTCGACCGGGCAGATGTCCACCGCGCTGCGCCTGGCCGTGCCGATCGGCCTCGCCGGTCTCGGCGGTCTGTGGGCCGAGCGGGCGGGCGTCGTCAACATCGGCCTCGAAGGCATGATGATCCTCGGCACCTGGTTCGGTGCCTGGGCCGGCTACCAGTGGGGCCCCTGGGCAGGTGTGGTCTTCGGCATCATCGGCGGCGCGCTCGGCGCCCTGCTGCACGCGGTCGCGACCGTCACCTTCAACGTCAACCACATCGTCTCCGGTGTGGCCCTGAACATCCTCGCCCTGGGAGCCACCCGCTACCTCTCGAAGTTCACCTTCGAGGACGCCCCGGGCGGCTCCTCCAAGCAGTCCCCGCCGATCGACTCACTGGGCACCTTCAGCGTGCCGGGGCTGTCCGACTGGCTGAACACGCTCAACGAGAAGCACTGGTTCCTGATCTCGGACATCGGCGGCCTGGCCGGCGGTCTGCTCACCGACCTCTCCCCGCTGACGGTCGTCGCCGTGGCCCTCGTCCCGATCACCTGGTGGGTGCTGTGGCGCACCGCCTTCGGCCTGCGTCTGCGCTCCTGCGGCGAGAACCCGGTCGCGGCCGAGTCCCTGGGCGTCAACGTCTACAAGTACAAGTACATCGCCGTGATCATCAGCGGTGGCTTCGCCGGCCTCGGCGGCGCGTTCCTGTCGATCGTCGCCTCGAACGTCTACCTGGACGGCCAGACGGCCGGCCGCGGTTACATCGGCCTCGCGGCGATGATCTTCGGCAACTGGATGCCGGGCGGCCTGGCCCTCGGCGCGGGCCTGTTCGGCTACACCGACAGCCTCAACCTGCGCGGCGGCACGGTCAACGTGCACGCGCTGATCCTGCTGCTCGCGATCCTGCTGGTGTTCGGCGCGGTCTACCTCGCCTGGCGCAAGAAGTACGTCCCTGCCGTCATCACGATCGTCATCTCGGTCCTGATGTTCATCTGGTACGCCACCACCAACGAGGTCCCGCGTCAGCTCGTGACCGCGACCCCGTACCTCGTCACCCTGCTGGTGCTCTCGCTGTCCGCGCAGTCCCTGCGGATGCCGAAGGCGGACGGCCTGCCGTACCGGAAGGGACAGGGCAAGTGACGGCCGCGGCGGCCGGCTTCGACTGGGAGACCCTGCGGGAGGGGGCGCGGGCGGCCATGTCCCACGCCTACGCGCCGTACTCCGGGTTCCCGGTCGGGGCCGCCGCCCTGGTCGACGACGGCCGTACGGTCTCCGGCTGCAACGTGGAGAACGCCTCCTACGGCCTCGGCCTGTGCGCCGAGTGCGGTCTGGTCTCCGAGCTCCAGCGCACCGGTGGTGGCCGCCTCACCCACTTCACCTGCGTGGACGGCACGGGCGGGCTGCTCGTCCCGTGCGGCCGCTGCCGCCAGCTGCTCTACGAGTTCGGCGGCCCGGACCTCCTGCTGGACACCCCGGCGGGCGTCCTGCCCCTCTCCGAGATGCTGCCCCAGGCCTTCGGCCCGGACCATCTCACCAAGTAACTCCCGTACGGCCCCTCCTCGTGGGAGGGGCCGTACGGCTTCGCAATGCTTCGAAGGGAACGTCATGGCCATGGACGCCATCTCCGTCATCCGCACCAAGCGCGACCGCGGTGAACTCGGCGACGAGCAGATCGACTGGGTCATCGACGCGTACACACGCGGCGAGGTCGCCGACGAGCAGATGTCGTCGCTCGCGATGGCCATCCTCCTCAACGGCATGAACCGCCGCGAGATCGCCCGCTGGACGGCGGCGATGATCGCCTCCGGCGAGCGCATGGAGTTCTCCTCCCTGTCCCGCCCGACCGCCGACAAGCACTCCACCGGAGGTGTCGGCGACAAGATCACCCTCCCGCTGGCCCCCCTCGTCGCGGCCTGCGGCGCGGCCGTCCCGCAGCTGTCCGGCCGGGGCCTCGGCCACACCGGCGGCACCCTGGACAAGCTGGAGTCCATCCCCGGCTGGCGCGCCCTGCTCTCCAACGAGGAGATGCTGAACGTCCTCGACACCACCGGCGCGGTGATCTGCGCGGCGGGCGACGGCCTGGCCCCGGCCGACAAGAAGCTCTACGCGCTCCGTGACGTGACCGGCACGGTCGAGGCGATCCCGCTGATCGCCTCCTCGATCATGTCCAAGAAGATCGCCGAGGGCACCGGCTCCCTGGTCCTGGACGTGAAGGTCGGCACCGGCGCCTTCATGAAGACCATCGAGGACGCCCGCGAGCTGGCCTCGACCATGGTCGGCCTCGGCACCGACCACGGCGTGAGGACGGTCGCGCTCCTCACCGACATGTCCACGCCCCTCGGCCTCACCGCGGGCAACGCCCTGGAGGTCCGCGAGTCCGTCGAGGTCCTGGCCGGCGGCGGCCCCTGTGACGTCGTGGAGCTGACCCTCGCCCTGGCCCGCGAGATGCTCGACGCGGCCGGCCTCAAGGACGCCGACCCGGCGAAGGCACTGGCCGACGGCTCGGCGATGGACGTCTGGCGCCGGATGATCGCGGCCCAGGGCGGCGACCCGGACGCGGTGCTCCCGGTGGCGAAGGAACAGCACGTGATCAAGGCGCCGTCGTCCGGCGTCCTGACCCGACTGGACGCCTACGGCATCGGTGTCGCCGCCTGGCGCCTGGGCGCGGGCCGCGCCCGCAAGGAGGACCCGGTGCAGGCGGGCGCGGGCGTCGAACTGCACGCCAAGCCCGGCGACACGGTCACGGCGGGCCAGCCCCTGCTGACCCTGCACACGGACACCCCGGACCGCTTCGAGTACGCGCTCGAGTCGGTCGAGGGTTCCTACGACATCGCGGCGCCCGGCACGGAGTTCACGGCGTCCCCCGTAGTGCGGGAACGTATCGCCTGACCAGGGGATTGCTCGATCGGGTGAACGGGACCGGTGGACCTGCACCGGTCCCGTTCGGCATGCTGGGATCGGTGACACACCGATAGGAGACCGCCGGTGCGACACGAAGTCGCTCCACCCAAGTGGATGACCCGCAGGAGGCAAGAAGGGCATGAGCAGGTCATCTCGGACCAGTGTCCAAGGCCCGTCCCCACTTCCGCATGCGTCGCTGGCAACGGCGGGGTGTGAAGCCGGAAGCGCAAGCCCAAGAGCGGCATGGCCATCAGGCCGCAACAGGCGAGGGGAAGGCCGGACGGGCTAATGCGAATGAACCCTTGATGAAGTCTCGTAACTCCTGTGCCACGTCGATGGTGAGCTGGCGGTGGCAATAGGCCCTGGCGCGGAAGAGCGCACGACGACCCCTGACGATCGACGCCGATGGGGGGAGGACACCGTCGGGCCCGGGATTAAGAGGGAGCCCACCCCGGCCGCATCTTGTGGGAGCGGAACGTGGAAACCCCGTTGGAGTCCGGGAGTGATCTCGGTAAGCCGGAGGTAACGAAGGCCCAAGCCTCCAGCGGGACAGGATGATCCGAGAAGCGAACGCCGGTGGGGCGAAAGCCCAGAGGAAAGGGGCGCGGATTCCTCAGCCGCGTCACATAACTCGTCGGATACGGGGCTATACCCCGGCCCGAAAGGGAGCCCACGCGGATCAGGTAGGCCCGTGAAGTAGAACTGCGAAGGACCCCGAACCGAAGGGCAAGTTGGATGCCGAAGGTAGGTGTGGCAGGAACCGCTACGGCGGCGATGCCTCCCACGACGGCGAACGGACCGGAGGACTACGCCCGGACCTGGCACAGCATCGACTGGGCCAAGGCGGAGGCGTCGGTACGGCGACTGAGGCAGCGCATCTTCACAGCCGCGCAGGAAGGGGACCTGAAGAAGGTCCGGAACTTGCAGAAGCTGATGCTGCGGTCCCATGCGAACGCGCTTGTGAGCGTGAAGCGGGTGACGCAGCAGAGCACAGGCCGTCGGACGGCCGGGATTGACCAGGAACGCGCGCTCACTCCGAGTGCGCGAGGGCGGCTGGCCGCGCGGGGCGAACGCCGCAGCTGTGGTGAGAAAGCTCAACCCGATCATCAAGGGATGGGCGACCTACTACCGGACGGTGGTGTCCAAGGAGACCTTCAAGTCCCTGGACTTCTATGTGTGGACGCTCACGCAGAAGTGGGTCAAGCACTCCCACCCGAACAAGCCGAAGAGCTGGCGCCTGGCCAAGCACTATGGCGTTTTCAACTCGACCCGGAAGGACCAGTGGGTATTCGGTGACCGGGATACCGGCACCTATCTCTACAAGTTCAACTGGACCAGAATCGTCCGGCACGTGATCGTCAAGGAAGGCAACTCGCCTGACGATCCATCGCTGGCTGATTACTGGGCGAACCGCCGACGCAAAAGGATGCCCGGGACCGCCGGTAGGTGGACCATCACCCTCGCATCCCGCCAGAAGGGGATCTGCCCGCTGTGTGAACAGCCGCTGATTCCCGATGCCGAGTACACACCGGACAACCCACGTGAGTGGGCCGCTTGGTTCTCGGCGTCGATGAGGCCGCTGCACAAGCACCACTTCATCTACCGGCGCGACGGAGGTCCGGACGAGCGGACGAATCTTCGCCTCGTACACGCTGACTGCCATCGCCAGCACCACGCCGGCGACCAGAGAAGGGCCAAGCAAGATGACCGACCCGCGTGACTCCAGGGGCCCGCTTGAGCCGGATGCGGTGAACAGCCGCACGTCCGGTTCTGAGGGGGCCGGAGGGCGGCAACGCCCTCCGGCTACCCGACTGAGCGCACTCACCGTCAGCCAGGACCCCGACCAGAACTGGGACGACCTCGTCCGGTACTGGGAGGAGATGGAATGGCCCGAGGGCAGCAAGGTGGAGATCATCGAGGGGATCATCACCGTGTCACCTGCTCCCGCCACAACGTGATCGCGGAACGCATCCAGCGCCGCCTCTACAGCGTGGTCCCCGACGACTTGGGGATCTTCCAGACCCTCGCCATCGCCGTGCCGTCGCGGCTGGGCATGCTCATCCCGGACCTGGTGGTGGCACCCGTGCGGGAGTGCGCGGAGGCGGACTCCCACATCCCGGCCGCCTTGGCCGAACTCGTCGTCGAGGTCACCTCCAAGTCCAACGCCCGGCACGACCGCGTCAGCAAACCCGCCGCGTACGCCTCCGCCGGCATCCCGCTGTACCTCCTCGTCGACCGGTGGGCTCCCGGCGGTCCCACCGCGACGCTCTACGGCGAGCCCAAGGGCGATGTCTACCGGGTGCCCAGCGCGGTCAAGTTCGGTGACCCCGTCAAGCTGCCGGAGCCGTTCGGCCTCACCATCGACACCGCGGAGTTCCCCGTCGACTGACGGCCCCTCACCCCAGCAGCGCCGCCACGAGCACCAGTACCGGTACCGCCAGCACCGTGGAGAGCAGGATCGAGTCGCGGGCCAGTTCCTCGCCCACGCGGTAGGTGCTGGCGTAGGTGTAGAGGTTCTGCGCGGCCGGGAGGGCCGAGGTCACCGTCACGTCCAGGAGCGGGGCTCCGTGCAGGCCGAAGACCGCCGATGCCAGGGCCCAGGCGATGAGCGGCTGGCCCACCGACTTCAGGGCCACCGAGAGGAACACGGGGTGGCGGTCGCGGCCCCGGCCCGGCGGGGTGCTGCCGTGCAGGGAGATGCCGAAGGCGAGCAGCACCGCCGGGACCGACATGTTCCCGATCAGGGTCAGGGGGTCCATCACCGGGCCGGGGAGAGTGATGCCGAGCGCCGAGACCAGGACTCCGGTGAGCGAGCCGACGGCTATCGGGTTGCGGAGCGGGGTGAGGAGCCGGCGCCACCAGGGGCCCTTCTCGCCCATGCCGGACAGGTCCAGGATCGTCAGGGCGACCGGGGTGAGGATCACCACCTGGAAGAGCAGGACCGGGGCCACCAGGGACGCGTCGCCCAGCACGTACACGGCGATGGGGATGCCCAGGTTGCCCGAGTTGACGTAGCTGGAGCAGAGCGCGCCGATCGTGGTACGGCCCGCACCCCAGTGCCGTACCGCCCCCGCCGCCACGAACGCGCCCGCCGCCGCTGCCGTGGACAGGGCCGTCACCAGGAGCCGGCTGGAGAAGATCACCGCCAGGTCGGCCCTCGCGAGCGTGGTGAAGAGCAGGGCGGGCGAGGCGACGTGGAAGGCCAGCTTGGTCAGCACCTCGCGGCCGTTGACCCCCAGGTGGCCGCCGCGGCCGAGGACGTACCCCACCCCGATGACGATCGCGATGACCGCGAAGCCGCTCAGCACCCCCTGCACGGGACCCCCTCGCGGCGGAGGAGAGCGTCGGGCGGGCAGGGAGGCGGTGCTGATCTGTGGGGCATACACCCAACCCTCCGGGTCGGTCAGGTGCAGGTCAACGGTGTGATCCTTGTGATCTGCGCGACGCCCCCGCGGAGACAGGCACCCTGCCGATGAGTTGTCGAGCCCGCCGCGGTCTACTGATCGTGGATGCCAAGACCCCCGCCGTACTCGTACTGCCCGGCCCCGTCGCCAAGGACGCGGTGGCCGGGCTGTGTGCCGAGGTGCGGGCGATGCTGGCGGGTGGCACGGCCGGCACCGTCGTCTGCGACGTGGCCGGGATCGGGCCGCCCGGACTGGCGGCCGTCGATCTGCTGGCCCGGCTGGAGGTGACCGCCCGGCGGGCCGGCGGGCGGATACGGCTGCGGGACCCCGACCCCGCGCTACTTGCCCTGCTCCGCTTCGTCGGCCTTCGCCTCCAGATGGAGGGGGAGGCCGAAGAGCGGGAACCAGCGCTTGGTGTCGAGGAAGAAGTGGAACCCGGTCAGCCGGCCGTCTGAGATCTCCAGGACCTGGATCGACCAGGGGCTCCAGCCGCCGGTGTCGGGGTCGGGCTTGTACTGGGCGAACCCGGGCAGGCCGTTGACCTGGACCGGGAACAGCCGGGAGCCCTCGCAGGCGGAGCCGATGGTGGTCATGAAGCCGGCGATGTCCTCGTGGCCGACGAGCCACAGGTCGAACGGCGGCATCGTCATGACGGCGTCCTCGTGGAGGAGCGCCGTCAGCGCCGTCATGTCGTAGCCCTCGAAGGCCGCGACATAGCGCTCAAGGAGCTTTTGCTGCTCCTCGTCCAGCGGGTCGGAGACGTCGGCGGCGGCGCCCGACTGCTGCTGCTCGGCGAGGGTGGCCCGGGCCCGCTGCAGGGCGCTGTTGACCGACGCGACGCTGGTGCCGAGCAGTTCGGCCACCTCGTTGGCCCTCCAGGCCAGCACCTCGCGCAGGATCAGCACCACCCGCTGCTTGGGCGGCAGTTGCTGCAGCGCGGCCATGAAGGCGAGGCGGACGGACTCCTTGGCCACGGCCGCCTCCGCCGGGTCGGCCACGGTCGGCAGCACCCGCGCGTCCGGCACCGGCTCCAGCCAGGTGTTGTCGGGCCGGGGCGCCAGCGCCGCCTGGGCCAGCGGGGTCGACTCGGAGAGGTCCATCGGGCGGGCCCGCTTGTTCCCGGCGGAGAGCATGTCCAGGCAGACGTTCGTCGCGATCCGGTACAGCCACGACCGCAGACTGGAACGGCCCTCGAACTTCTCGTAGCTCCGCCAGGCCCGCACCAGGGTGTCCTGCACGGCGTCCTCGGCCTCGAACGACGAGCCGAGCATCCGGTAGCAGTACCCGGTCAGTTCGGTCCGGTGCTTCTCCAGTGCGACGTCCAGCTCCGCCGTCGCCGTGCTGTCACTCATTGCCGTCCACCCACCCCTGTGGCCGTTCCTGTCCGCGCGCCGTTGCGCTCCAGCACCTGGAAGCTACCGCAGGGGACTGACAATGGCCCTCGGAGTGCGGAAACGTGCAGGTGAGGAGTGGCGGGCGCCCAGGGGGCGAGGGTGCGGTCCGTACGGCGGGCGCGGCAACGCCGTGGTCGATCGCGCAGTTCCTCGCGCCCCTCAGGGACGCTTCAGTGAGCGGCTGCCACGACGTGGCGGCGGGCCGCCACCGTGCCCAGCAGGGTGATGGTCACCACGCCCGCGATCGCCAGCAGGGCCACCCCCACCGTCCCCGACCAGCCGCTCGCGTGGAAGGCGAGCGCGCCCACCGTGCTGCCCGCGCTGGAGCCGATGTAGTAGGCGGACTGGTAAAGGGCGGAGGCCTGGGCCCGGCCGTGGGTGGCCGTCTTGCTGACCGCCGAGGACGCCACCGCGTGGCCCGCGAAGAATCCCGCGGTGATCAGGACCAGGCCCAGCAGGACCAGGGGGAGCGAGTCGGCCAGGGAGAGCAGCAGGCCGGCGGCCGTGGTGCCGCCGCCCAGGTAGAGGGCGCCCCGGCGGCCGAGCCGGCCCACCAGACGGCCCGCCGTGGACGCCGACACCGTACCGACCAGGTAGACGAGGAAGATCGAGCCGACGATGCCCTGGGGGAGTGAGAACGGTTCCTCGGTCAGGCGGTAGCCGATCACCGTGTACACGCCGCCGAAGACGGTCATGAACAGCGCGCCGATCGCGTACAGGCGGCGCAGCAGCGGGTTGGCCAGATGGTCACGGACCGTGCCGAGCAGCCGGCGCGGGTGCAGCGAGCCCGCCTGGAAGTGCCGCGGGGCGGGGAGGAGCAGCCGGAAGGCCACCGCACAGCCGACCGCGATCACGCCGATGACGCCCACCGCGACCCGCCAGCCCCACTCCTGAGCCACCCAGCCGGTGATGACCCGGCCGCTCATCCCGCCGACGCTGTTGCCCGCGACGAACAGGCCGATCGCCGTGACCAGGGCCCTCGGCCGGACCTCCTCGGCCAGGTAGGCCTGCGCCGACGCCGGCAGCCCGGCCAGCGCGGCGCCCTGGACGCCACGGAGCACGATCAGCACGCCCAGGGAGGGCGCGAAGGGCACCAGCAGTCCTACGGTCACCGCGACCGCCAGCGACGCCGTCATGACCGTACGCCGTCCGAAGCGCTCGGAGAGGGCGCTCATCGGGATGACGAACAGCGCCAGGCCGCCGGTCGCCGCCGCCACCGTCCAGCTCGCGTCGCTCGCGGAGACGCCGTAGCCGTCCGAGATCAGCGGGAGCAGGGCCTGCGTGGAGTAGAGGAGGGCGAAGGTCGCGACACCGGCGAGGAAGAGCGCGAAGCTCATCCGGCGGTAGCCGGGACCGCCCGGGGTCAGACGGGAGTCGGCGGCGGGGAGGGACGGGACGGCGTCCACGGTGGCGGACGCCCCGGTACTGGCGGGAGACATGGCACGAACGTACGGACCCCCGCGCTGATCCGTCCAATGCACGGAATCGTCATAATCGTTCCCATGGAGCATCAACGCAGGTCGGCGAAGCGCCTGTCACCGGACAGTGACACGGAAGACATGACGATGTTGCTGGCTCCGCGTCTCGCGTACTTCGCCGGCGTGGCCCGTACGGAGCATGTCACCAGGGCCGCGCAGGAGATCGACGTCCCCCAGTCCACGCTCTCGCGTGCGATGGCGCGCCTGGAGCAGGACCTCGGCGTCGACCTCTTCACCCGCCATGGCCGCACCGTCTCCCTCACCCCGGCCGGCCGCACGTTCCTCACCTCGGTCGAACGTGCCCTCGCCGAGGTCCGGCGCGCCGCCGACGAGGTACGGGCCGACGCCGACCCCGCGACGGGCAAGGTCGCCTTCGGCTTCCTGCACACGATGGGAGCGGAGACCGTCCCCGGCCTCCTCCAGGCCTTCCGCGTCGACCATCCCCGGGTCCGCTTCAGCCTCGTCCAGAACTACGGCGAGGCGATGATCGAGAAGCTCCGGGCGGGCGAGCTGGACCTGTGCCTCACCTCGCCGGTGCCGGACGCCCCGGACCTGGTGGCCAGACGGCTGGACGAACAGAAACTCCGTCTGGTGGTTCCCGCGGACCACCCGCTGGCCGCCCGCAGGCGCATCCGCCTCGCCGAAGCGGCCGACGAGACGTTCGTGACCCTGGAACCGGGCTACGGTCTGCGCCGCATCACCGACGACCTGTGCCAGGAGGCCGGCTTCCGCCCCCGGATCGCCTTCGAGGGCGAGGAGGCGGAGACCCTGCGGGGCCTGGTGGCGGCGGGGCTGGGGGTCGCGCTGCTCCCCCCACCCGCGTTTCCCCGCCCGGGAGTCGTGGAACTGACGGTCACGGCCCCGAGAGCGGCGAGGGAGATCGGTGTGGCATGGCTCCAGGGCCACCCGGACACGCCGCCGGTGGCCGCGTTCAAGAAGTTCCTGCTGTCGAGGAGGGGAAACCTGCTCCCGACCTAGGAACCGCGCAGCAAACGCCCGCCGCCCGCACCCCGAGGCCGGCCGTCACCCCTTCCGGAGCGACCGGCCGAACCCCGCGGCAAGGGGCATCCGCAACCCGATCGGCGGCGGCGCCGCCAGCGCGTCCTCCACCGGCCGCGAGACCGCGTGCCCGTACAGCGCCCCCATGACGAAGTCCGAGGCGAGCGCGAGGACTTCGTCACGGTGCTGATGCAGCCCGTGCCCGTCCGAGTGCACCTCGAACCGGCACACCTCCCGGTTCGCCTTCTTCGCCCGCGCCGCCAGTTGGAACGACAGCTCGGGGTCGGTCCGTTCGTCGTTCGTGCCGTGCACGAGCAGCACCCGGCGCCCCACCAGCTGCCGAACCGGTTCCTCGGGTGCCGCCACGTCCGTCTCCGGCAGCCAAGGGGCTATGGAGACCACGCAGTTGACGGCTTCGTGGCCGCCCGCCCGCAACGCGGCCCGGCCGCCCATGCCCAGCCCCAGCAGACACACCGGGACGTCGCCGTACCGCCGTACCACCTCGTCGGCGGCCCAGCTCGCGTCGCCCGCGAGATGCGCCTCGGTGCCGTTCCAGCCGCGGTAGCGGTAGTGCACGAGGTGTGCGGCCAGCCCCTCGTCGCGGCCGTCCCGGGCGAGCCGGCGTCCGAGCGCGCGGACGAAGGGCGTCGCCCATACGGGGGACGGTCTGCGGGCGGAGACCTCCTCACCGTCCGGGAGCAGCAGGACCGCTCCGCTCACCGTCGTCGGCTCCTGACCGACTGCTCTGCCCAGCCTGGCCGTTCGGACCGGCGTCGCTTGCTGTGCCATGACAGAACAGTGTCAGAAGAAGCGGTGTACGCGACCCGTCGGTGCGGTCACCGTTGCGTATCGACGGACCACGGAATGCGCAGAGTACCGGGCGATCTACGCGCGTAGGAGTTACAGTGCGGAAATGACGAGCCAGAGCATCGCGAACACCCCGACGCCGGAGCAGATCCGCCGGGCACCGAAGGTTCTGCTGCACGACCATCTCGACGGCGGCCTGCGCCCCGGTACGGTCGCCGACCTCGCGCGGGAGACGGGGTACGCCCAACTCCCCGAGTCCGACCCGGACAAGCTCGGCGTCTGGTTCCGGGAGGCCGCCGACTCCGGCTCGCTGGAGCGGTACCTGGAGACGTTCTCGCACACCGTCGGGGTCATGCAGACCCGGGACGCGCTGGTGCGGGTCGCGCGGGAGTGCGCGGAGGACCTCGCCGAGGACGGTGTCGTCTACGCCGAGGTGCGGTACGCGCCCGAGCAGCACCTCGAAGGGGGCCTGTCCCTGGAAGGCGTCGTCGAGGCCGTCAACGAGGGCTTCAGGCAGGGCGAGGCGCTCGCCCGGGAGAACGGCCGGCGGATCCGGGTCGGTGCCCTGCTCACCGCCATGCGGCACGCGGCCCGCTCCCTGGAGATCGCCGAACTCGCCAACCGCTACCGGGACCTGGGCGTCGTCGGCTTCGACATCGCCGGTGCCGAGGCCGGCTTCCCGCCCACCCGGCACCTCGACGCCTTCGAGTACCTCAAGCGCGAGAACAACCACTTCACCATCCATGCCGGCGAGGCCTTCGGGCTGCCGTCGATCTGGCAGGCCCTCCAGTGGTGCGGTGCCGACCGGCTCGGGCACGGTGTGCGGATCATCGACGACATCCAGGTCCACGAGGACGGCACGGTCAAGCTCGGCCGCCTCGCTTCGTACGTCCGCGACAAGCGGATCCCGCTGGAGCTGTGCCCGAGCTCCAACCTCCAGACCGGGGCCGCCGACTCCTACGCCCAGCACCCGATCGGACTGCTGCGGCGGCTGCACTTCCGGGCCACCGTGAACACGGACAACCGGCTGATGTCCGGGACCAGCATGACCCGGGAATTCGAGCACCTTGTCGAGGCATTCGGTTACACGCTCGACGACATGCAGTGGTTCTCCGTCAATGCGATGAAATCAGCGTTCATTCCTTTCGATGAACGACTCGCCATGATCAATGACGTCGTGAAGCCGGGTTATGCGGAACTGAAGTCCGAGTGGCTGTTCCGGCAGACCGCCTCCACCAGCGGTTCTGTCGATCCGCAGGGCTGATCAGGGGTCGCGGCGGGGTACGGAATGCGGACGGTCTCTCACGGTCCGTCCGCATTCCGGTGTTTGCGGCTGGCGGTCCGGCATGTTTACGGTCGTGGACCGCTCAGCGCATTTTTAAAAATCCCCGTACCCGTATTCCAAGGACGCATCAACCATGAAGCAGTCTGCTGCCAAGACCCTCGGTGTCGCCGCCCTCGGTGCCGCCTTCGCCGCCGTCGGCGCGGGCGCGGCCCATGCGGCCCCGGCCGTCCCGGGCTCCTCGCAGGCCCTGGACTCCGTCAACAGGACGCTGCCGGCCGAGAACGTCTCCAAGACCCTGCCGGGGGCCGGTGAGGCCCTGACGCAGGGGCGGACCGGCCTCGCCGCCGGTCTTGCCGCCGCCCAGCCGGCCGCCGAGCAGCTGCTCGGCGGCGGCCCGGCCAAGCCCGTCGCCGGCCTCCTCGGCGGACTGCCGGTCCAGGGCCTGCCCACGCACGGCCTGCCGGTGAACGGGATTCCGATCGGCTGACCTCTCCCCAGCCGGTCGGCAACGCCGTCGGGGCGCACCGGAGTCATCCGGTG
>NZ_JBHZAN010000007.1:230206-257554 GCF_042754285.1 Streptomyces sp. NPDC059224 | reverse complement strand
TTTTACCGGCCCCCCCCGGATTTCTCACCTGCGTTTGTCTGCGGCTGCGTCTGTTTTGTATACCCCCACGGGTATAGTGCGCGCTGCCCGCCCTCTGACAGACCGTCAGCGCAGAGCGCTGACCGGCCGGCCGAGGGGCCGGCCGTGGAGCCGGCCCGCGGGGCGGGCCGGAGGCCGGCGGGTGGTTCGGCCTCGAATTCGGTTCCTCTTTCCGGGGGTTGGGGTCAGAGATTGGCTGGCTAGGTGGGAGGGGGTCCCTCGTGGTCCTGGCGGGCCTTTTCTGTGGTTTCTCGACGGGTTTTCAGGTTGTCCCGGTGGCGTTTCTCTGCGGGTGGCCCTGATTTCTCGTGCGGTCTGATCATTCTAAGGGCTCGGGGCCCCTAAATTCAAGTTGTGGGGCGGGAATTGACGGGGTTTCCGTTTCTCCGGCCCCGGGGGTTATTCCGGTCCGGCCGGGCGTTCCCTGTGCGGCTCTGACGGCAGCCTACAGGGGTGTTGGCAGTCGGGGAAGGGGATAGCGGGGGGCGAGGCTCCAGGGGGCCGTGTGCGGCGATCCGGGGCGTGCGTGAAGATGGCGTTAGATTCGCGTTCCGGGAACTGGCGGGTTGTTAGATTCGGTGGACCGGTGGTGTTAGATCCGGGGCCGCTCCAATCGTCATGCGTGGGGCGGGCGTTAGATTCGCGGCTTGGGTCGGTGGGTGTTTCCCGGTGGCGTTAGATTCGCGTCCGGGGGTTTGTGGGGGGTGTTAGATCCGGGGTTGCGCGGGGGCGGGGTCGGGTGGCTCCGGTGGATTCGGGGGTGGGTCGGCGGTGCGGGCTCGGATGCGGGTACGGGTGGTCGCCGGGGGTGGGGTGGTGGGTGAGGTTCCTGGTTGGGGGCGAGTTTGGTTGAGCGTGTGGGGGTGATCCCGTTCTGGTGTTGCGTATTCATGATTCGGTGTGTACTGTAGTTATCACGAGGTCGGGGGAACGAAGAACCGGCCGAGAATCCACACCACCTGACCCTGTTGGAGGGGATCTTCATGTCCGGCACCCAGACGCTCACCACCCAGAACGGCACCTACTCGTACTCGGTCTCCGAGGGCGAGAACGGCGAGACGATCTACGACCTGTCCCGTGTCTTCCAGGACGGTGCGCTGCCGGTCGGCGCGATCGTGATCCACCCGGACTACAACCCGTTCCCGGAGGTCCCGGGGCTGCTGAACGTCCAGTTCGGCAAGGGCGGCGCGGACCGCGACGAGCGCACGGACGTCCCGATGCTGGGCGAGGAGCTGGAGGCCGCGTTCATCATCGGTCACCAGCTGGTCAACCCGGCCGACCTGGACGTCGACCCGGAGGCCGAGGAGAAGGACAGCGCGCCGAAGGTGCGGTTCCTCCGGGGCTACCTCCGGGCGGCGGCGACCGAGGTCAAGTCGCCCTCGACCGAGGCCAGCAAGGCGACGTTCCTGGCCGTACAGGACCTCGTGACCGAGCTGGTCAAGATCTACCGGGCCGACAAGAACACCGCGAAGCGCGAGGCGAAGTACGCCAAGCTCCTCGACGCGCAGCGCGCGGAGGTCCTGGCGCCGCAGATCAAGGAGGTCGACGACCTGATCAAGGCCCTCGAACTCAAGAAGGCCCGGCTGGTCGAGAAGCTCAACGGCCACAAGGCCGCCTGAACCACCCGACCAGGGCCCGGCGGCCCTCCAACCCCCACCAGCCACGATCGGACCCTCGCGTCTCCCGGCCCTTGGCCCGGGGCACCGAGGCAGACGGCCCTCGTTCCCGTACGGGCTGGGTGCCGGAACGCGCCGCATCTTGCCCGGGATGCCGGGCACCACCCCAAGGGTGTTGCGCATTCCTGTTTCAATGTGTATTGTTGTACTTGCGCGGCCAGGGAGCGAATCACCGGCCAAGAGGCCGCCCGGCCAGCAAGGCTGCGGCCTCGTCGAGGAAGGCGACCCGACCGAGGTCACCGGCTGGATCTCCATGGAACAGCAGCGCACACGGGCCTTCCCCAGAAGGTCTTCCGCGCATACCCACACCACTCCGACGATCGTGAGAGTTCCGGTTGTTTTATCTGATGAAGTGCCCCTGTTGCGGCCGCCCGACGATGTTTCACGAACTTGAACGACACACCGCTCCAAGCCTGTTGATTGACCCCGAGACGGGCCTGCCGCCCGGCGTCTCGCCCGACGGGCACCGTGTAACCCCGTCGCCGGAGGCCACAGTCAGATCCCGTCGGCGGCCCCTGTGCCGGTCGTGTCTCGATGACGTAGAGAGCGGCGGCGAGGTGACCTTCTCCGTACGCCTGAAGGGCGAGCAGACCGCGATGGCCATCGCATCCGAAATGCCCCTCCTTGACGACGAGGGCCGGGTCATGGCCGTCCGCTGCCCGGCCGCCGGGTGCGGTGCGGTTGTCGATCTGATCAACGGCCGACTGGATCGCCACTTCGTGCGCGGCCAGGAGTGCCGGACGTCAGGCGTGCCGGTGATGGTCGGTGAGGGCTGATGGCCATCTACCGTCCCGGCGAGGTCAACTGCGGCCACTCCAACGAACCGACTGGGGGATCCCGGCTGACGACTGGGCCGGAGAAGCCCGTACCGAAGACGGCGACTACGTCGCCTCCGTCGACCCCTGTGTGCGCTGTGAGGTTCACACCTACGGCACCCAAGCCGCTGTCCCGACGACTGCCCCGACTGCCCCGAGAACAACGCCACCTAAGGCATCGGGGCAAACAGATGCGCAGTTGATCTCAACATCACCACCCCCGTCCCGGGAACCGGGACGAAGCAGCGTCCCGCGAGGCGTCACAAAATGAAGAACGGTCGGACCGGCTCCGTGGGGAACAAGATCCTTCCGGGCCGGTACAGCGATGAGAGGGAAAAGGGGCCCTGACTCCGCCGTATGGTTCGCCGCGCCGAGACGCGCAGCTGACGGCGTGAGGCATCGCGGTTGCAACCCGCCCTCAACCAGGTCATCGACGTAACACCGGACGGCTGAAGAGCCGCCCACACCAAACGCCGACAGGATCCGCTCCCCCGCAGGTGCGAGGGCGCCGGCCCGAGGGCACGAAGCCCCTCTACTGCACCGCTGCCGACAACGCCCGCGGTCCTGCCCCTATTCATCCGCGCCCGCCGTGGCGCTCGATCGTAGGAAGAATCGTGTCTGCTGATCTGCAGCTCCGCATCCATTCGATTCCCGCTGGCGAGGTCGTCGCGCTTCTCGACCTCATGCGGGAGCACAAACTGCGCGACGAGTATGACCGTGGTCCCTCCGAGACCCTCACGCTGGGACAGGTCTACCGTGCCCGGGACGCCGCACTGGGCCTCTGCGAGGAGGTCGCCGCGCGGCTGGAGGAGGACGTCCCGAACGCCGTGTTCGAGCTGTGGCAGGACCCTCACTGGAGCGCCGACGGGCACTACCACGCGTACGCCCCCGACTTCGGGCACTTCGAGGCTGGTTGCGATGCCGAGGGCGTTCCGCATGTCGGCGTGCACGAGCTCATCCAGCGGCTCAGCAGCAGCCTGGAAGCGACAGTCGGCGACTGGATGGCGGGTGCGGGTGCCGACCTGCTCGGCGTCGCCGTGCTCGCCGTGGTGGGCCAGTGCCGGGCCCAGCAGTCGTCAGCCTCCTGATCCGGGCAGGCTCCTCCCTCTTCTCACTCCGTCGGGGCCGGCTGGCCCGTCATGCGCGCTGAGGCGCAGCGTCGCTACTCCGCGATCGCCTCGGCGGCGACGCACGCCCTCGGCCAGGTCCTCGTCGGCTCCCCACCCACGATTCACTGGAGAACTGATCATGGCGGACATCCGCATGCGCTTCCTCGGGCACCCCTGGGAGCGATCCACCGTCTCTACCGACGCCGGAGGCCGGGAAGAGCTGTTCATCGCTCTTTTCCTCAGGGCGATGGAGACCGTCCCCGAACTGCTCGCTTTGCCCGGTGACCTGGAGGCGTTCACCGTGCGCTGGGACGGCGAGGAGGTGTCGATCTTTCACCCGGATGTGGAGCAGGCCATCTTCCGCGCCCAGCCCGACCCCGAGGGCTCTGCGCAGGGGGGCGCTCCGGTCGGGACGCGGCCGCCCGACCTGTGGCGCGAGGAGCGCGGCCACGGCTTCTACCCGGCTCCGGAGGTGCTGGCCGAGATCCCGGCTCTGTGGGCAACGGTCCTGGAGCCGCATGAGCACAGGGTGGTCCGCCTCCGGTACTACTCCGCCGAGGGTGAGTGGTACGTCGTCGAGGTCGACGACGCGAGTGGCCGGGCCTACGGGTGGTCGTGCCTGGGGGGTGACCTGTCGCAGGGCGGCTGGGGCCTGATCGATCTCCCGGCTCTGGAGTCATTCCGTCCGGACGGTGACCCGTCCCAGCTGGTCGTCCGCGATCTCGATTTCACACCCGATGCCGCGGCCAATGTCTTGCCGAAGGGCCGCCCTCACGATTCTTGCGGAGATGAGGAGTGCCCGGTGTGTCCGCCCGACTTCATGGCGGCGTACGTTGCTCGGCTGCGGGCCGTGATCGCGGAGCACGGGTTCGCTATCCAGCCGGTACTTGGTGATGAGGGTTCTGCCGCCTATTGCTACACCATCGGTCTGCACGAGTCTCTGGGGCAGGAGTTCGTGATGACCGGCCTGGACGTCCGGGTGATGCAGGGCGTACTCCATTCCGTCGTCGAGCGGTTCGCCGAATCGTCTGGTCCGGTTTCCGGTGAGGTGCTGAACGGGCTTCTTGCGGACGGATTCCAACTGCTCATGCGCCCCGTGGAGTCCTTGGAGCCCTTCGCGATGCTGCGTGCGGTGTACGGCCAGGAGATTGCCGTGCCGTACTGGCAGGCCGTGTGGCCCGATAGTGACGGCGTCTTTCCGACTGACGCTTCCTGCTCGGTTTCTCCTGGAACCCAGCCACTTCTTTAGCCCTATTTCGGGTTTGCGACTCTTTATGTTCTAGGAGATTCTTCTATGCGCCAGCCTGGACCATTGAATGCTATTGACGAGCTGCGGCTCTTCCTGGACTTCGCCGTTCCGCTATGCGGCGCTGACATCGCGTACAAGCTCAGGCAATGGGGCCATTCGCGCGAGCAGGCCAAGGCCTGGCTACGTGGCGAGGCCGAGCGCGCTGGTGGCAGCCTGGGCGAGAACGGTGACGTACTGCAGTTCAGCGATGGTCGTCCTCGGTCGGGACGCGCGCAGAACCGTGTGGTCCGGACCGCGAGCGAACTGGCGCGCGGCGTGGCCGCGGCGGCGCTGCTCGCCCAACTGGAGGGGAAGAGAGGTGTCGAGGCCTTCGGTGGCTTCTACGGTGCCACCGCCAAGCCCGGCGAGGCCGACACGGAGCACGTCCAGGACGGCGAGGACGGTGCCGCCGGTGTCGCCGCTCGCGGAACCGGTCCTGTACGGAAGCCGGCGGCGTGAATGCCTTGCGGCAGTCTCCTCGCCGTGCTCGTCCTCGGTACCTCGTCCCGGCCGGTGAGTCGAGCTGGTGGAGATCGGGCAGGGGCTCTCGGCGCACCCGTTAGGCTCGCTGTGGCCCGTGCCGGAATGGAGAGTGCGGGACAGGCCCCGGTCCCCGTGACGGGACGCAGTACGGCCGGGGCCGCCACTCCCGCCGGTTGATCACGGGCGGCTCAGTCCAGGCGGGAGAAGTCGAGGTTTACCAGGATCTCCTTCACGTCGACGTTCTCGTCGCGGCAGAAGCCCCGAAGCTCGTCCCACATTTCGGGGACGCCCTCCAGAGCGCCACCGAGCAGGGAAAGCTGTCCGCGGTCCTCGTCGTACTCCTCGGCGTGGAGGTAGACCATCTCCGCCTTCTGGAGCTCGCGTACGACGCTGAGCAGCGTCGTACGGTCCGCCGAGAAACGCCTCAGCACCAGCTCGAAGTCCGTGGTCTGCTCGTGCACGACGAGGGCGAGCACCTGTCGGGCCATCCGCGTGAGGCCGCCGACACGCCCCGCGAAGCGGTTGACCAGCTCGAGGAAGTCCTGTTCGTCCTCCGGGTCCTGGTTGGCATCCTCCCAGGCGAAGAAGCGGCGGATGGTGGTGGCGGGCTGGACCAGGGAGCCGTTGACCGTGTCGCGGAACTCGGCCTCGATGTCGTCGAGCGTGTACCGGTACTTGGCCTCGTGCTTCTGTTTGACTGCCCGCAGGTACTCGACGGTGTAGTCGTGCCGGGTGACGCTGCTGTCGATCAGGTCGTGGTGCACCCCGCACAGCAGCATCAGGTTGTCGAAGTCCCGCAGCTGTTCGACGTCCTTGCCGTCCCATGCCTCGTGCCGGGCGCTGCCGGACTCGGCGCCGATGATGTGGGCGATCTTACCGACCCAGGCGCCTTCATCTGTGACCAGCCGCGTTGAGCAGTGTGGGTCGCCCCAGGCGCATTCGTTGCCGGAGAACGCCCACAGTCGGCGCGCGACGCCGGACACCGGCTCCTTGCGGTTCTTGTCGGAGCCGTTCGTCCGCTTGGCCACAGCCCGCCCTTCCTTCGCCCTGACGACAACGCGCAGCGTAGTCCAGCGGGTTGAGGTGCGGCGGGCGTGCTGGTTGTCCGGCTGCTACCAGCGCAGGGTCGGCCGGGGGCGGGGGGCGAGTTCGGCCTGCTCGGCGACGGCGACGAGGCGCTCGGCGGTCTCTTGGCCGACCGCCTCGACGAGGCAGTCGAGGTTCGAGGCGATCAGGAGCCAGGAGCGCCGCGGCAGCAGGCTCAGGCGGGCGACGGCATCTGCGAGTGCTCCCGCTTCCAGGGCCATCATGGCCTGGACGTCGGCGAGGTCCGGCTTCAGCGGCACGCTGGCCTCGCGCACCAGGTCGACGGAGAGGGTCAGGTCGTCGATGACTGTGACGGCGGTGGTGTTCTCGATCAAGCTGGGCTCGTAGCTGCGCCCGAGATCGTGGGCCTGGTGGACGGTGATGTTCTCCTCGCGGTAGCCGGAGGCGAGAAGACGGCGCAGCCCGGCGTAAGCGGCGTGGGACTTGCCGGACCAGTGTGGTCCCAGGAGGAGCAGGCGGGCGGTGTCGCTGGCCAGGATGGTGGAGCACCACTGGGCGATGGCGGGGTGGTCGGTCTCGGCATCGCTGAAGAGCGGGGGTACGACGGGCATCGGCACAGCGTATGTGGCCGCGTACCTGGCGGTTGTGCTGGGTCTGATGCCGGGCGCCGCTGGCTGTCCGGGGTGCGGGGCGGGCCTGTTCTGGTGTGGGTGAACTTCGGGCGTTGTCGCCCGCGTCCGTGTCGTGGCCGGGATGATGTGGCACGTGCGGGGCCGCGGCGGCCGCGGGAGGGGGTCCAAGTGAGCAGGTGGGGAAAGCAGCAGGACCGGCTGGTGATTCGGGCCGTCGACGTGCTGTCGGGTGTGCTGAGCGGCGCGGCACCGGAGCCGGCTCGCCGTGTCGTCGCCTCCCGGGCGCTGCTGGGCGTCGAGGAGTTGGTGTTCCCACTGCACGAAGAGCTGGTGTTGGCGGAGAACGCGGACGCCGCGGCTCGGGAGGCCACCGATGAGCAGTGGGCGGACGACGCCGCAGTGCGCCGGTGGGTGACCGAGACGCTGGCCGAGCACGCCTTTTCCTACAACGAGCTTCACGAGGTGTGGGAGGACGATCCGGATCACGTCGAGCCGCAGGGTGACCACCCGGTATGGGCGCTGCTGGAGCTGTCCCCCCTCGCGCGGCGCCTGCGGCTATGGCAGGAGGCGGCCGCGAAGACCGCGGTCAGCCTGGGCGGCGACGTCGGTGTCGGCGCGCACCAGATCGGACACTGGGCGGCGGGCCGCTCCCGACCCGGGGATCGAGAGCGGGAGGCACTGGCCAGGGCACTGGGTGTCCATCCGGCGTGGCTGCACGCTTCACGCGACGAGCAGCCCGATGTGCAGCTGTACCGGTTCGCGTCCTGCCCGTGCGAGAAGCCGACCGCCATGGCGCGCCTCGGGCTGGGCCGGGAGGAGCCGGACTGGTACGACAGCCCCGCCGAGCAGGATGCCGCCGTGCACTGGTGCGGCTGCGGGCAGGCCTGGGTGAAGGACACGGCCGGGTGGCTGCTGCCGCTGCCTCCGGGCGAGGAGCCGACGCCGTCCGACGGGGACCTGGTCGACCTCGGCCATCCCCTCAGCCGCAGCCCCTCGGTAACGCTCGACGAGCCGTGGCCTCGGGCACTGTGGCAGCCTCCGTCCGGCAGGAAGGGCCGCGCCCGCACCACCTACCGGGTCCCCGAGCTACTCACCCGGGAGCCGCAGGCCCTACCGGTACGGCCGGATGTCACGCGCGTCGTCGTACCGGCGCCGGTGTGGGGTGCCGGTTCGGAGGAGCGGCTCGCCGCCAACGCGTCGTGGTGCCGCACCTGCCGGGCCCTGGCCGACGCGCCCAAGGGGGCGGCCGGCGGCCTGTGGGTTCTGCTGCACCGCAGCGAGCCGGAACGCGAGCTGAGCACCTGGACCTACCCCACCGAGAAGGACGCTCTGCACCACGGCGCCCATCTGGCCATGACGTACCTGCAGCTGGACGACGGTCCCCTCGACCATGTGGCGCTGGACCTGTTCACCGGCCAGGCGCACGCCCAGGTCATCGACCGGTTCCTCGAACTGCACCCGGACACGGCCCAGTTCGAGGTTGCCGAGCTCATCCCGATGCGCGCAGACGAGTTCTGAGCGCCGACGCCGCCCCTTGTGGCCGCGCCGGGTCGAGCGGTCAGGAGGTGTCAGCCGTCGTCAGCCAGGCGATCCACGCGCCGTCCTGTGCCCGGCCCAGGTGAAGGTCCGGCGTGTGATCGGCCATGCGGGCGCAGATCCGGCCGTAGGCGCCGTGGCGGGCGGGGCACAGCCGGGCCAGCTCCTCGGGGGTGAGCGCCGCGAGGTCGTCGGGAAGGTTCTGGCCGGCCGCGGTCGCGCGTGCCTGGGAGCCTCGGCGACGTTCGACAGCGTCCCGCCGCTCGGCGAGCAGGCGGACCCAGCGCAGGTCGCTGTCGTCCTGGTCGCCCGCGGGAGTGTAGAGGCACTGGCGCGCACCGTGCTCGTCGAGCTCGTCGACGACCGTCATGCCGATCGCCTCCAGCATGCGGCGCGAGGCCGTGTTGGCCTTCTGGGTGACCGCGACCAGCGGGCCACCGCCGGGGACGGCGTCCGTCCACCAGCTGACGGCCGCGGCGACGGCCTCCCTGCCCAGCCCTTCGCCCCAGGCCGCGGGGAGCAACTGGTAGGAGACTTCGGCGCGGCCCTCGCACCGGTGGTCGGCGCCGATGATCACCAGGCCGACCGGCCGCTCGTCGGCGACGCGGACGACGGTGAAGGCGCCGGCCATCGTCGAGTAGGCCGCCTGCCGGGCGGCAACGCGATCCTCCGTGACCGGACCGCCGAGGTGCGCGCGGACACGGTCGTCGGTCAACAACTCGCTCACCAGGGGGCCGTCTTCCCGGGTGACCGGCCGTAGGAGGAGACGGTCGGTGCGCAACTGGGCGGGCCAGACACGGTCCAGGACGGTGTCGACGGATTCCATGGGTGCCACCTTGGCACGGCCAGCAGCGAGGGTGCTTTCGCCTCCTACGCGACGGGCTCTACTTCGCCTCCCAGGCCGTCGGAAGACCACCGCCTTTACACCGGCGCACGCTCTTCCATTCATCCAAGCCGCTCGGCGTACTCCAGGTGGGGTTCCCAGTGCGCCAGGACAAGGTGCTCAGGCATACCGAAGCGTTCCGCCAGCATCTGGGTCGGCGTTCTGGTCGTATATGGACCGTCCTCGTACTGGCAATCACGGACTCGGCGAGCAGCCGTCTCGCGCCACATCTCCGAGCGAGCCGAGGTGATCTCACACATCAGGAATGCTTCGATGAGCTGAGCATCCGGCTCATATTCCTGAGCCACGACGAACTCCACGAGGTCCTCCGCCGCATCGAGTGCGGCAGCGAGGGCGGCATCGGCATCCTCGTACTCCTCCACCTCGCAGCGGTCACCGATCCGCACGATGGTGAAGTAGCGGCCCTCATCCCTTCTGACAATGCCGTCTTTGGTGAAATCCGTGCGGGTACCCACGAAGTGCTGCTGCACCGGCGCACCTGTGAGAGGCCACTCGACCGTGATGTCGCAGTGCTCAGGACTGCTGTGCATGCTGTCGACCAACTCTTGCGTCATGTGCTCCAGGGCCTGGGCTTCGCTGGGCAACTGCCAACACCACCTGCCCCCTGGCGCATCGCAAAGGGCAACATGCCGGCCGTCTTCAAGAGTTCCGCAGTAGTAGAACTCTTCTCCCCACACGAACTCGTGCGGATCCGGGATGTCGTGGACATCGATGCCCGTGATCTCGATCGCCAGGTCATTCATTGTCGTGGCCCCTTTCGGGCAGGAGTCGAGAGCTGAACCTGAAGGCTTCAGCCATGGACCCCCACGCGGGTGGGGAGATCGCCTCAAACAAGCACACTCGTGGGCGGTAGATTCCGCGCAGTGTTGGAGCGGATGGGGCGGTTACACCAGGATACCGTCGATGGGCCGTAGCCCGACGACTTTCGGCACCAACCACAGCCGACCGGCATCCTGATAGCGAGTGGCGATGGCTGGCCCGGCCTTGCCTCCTCCTATCCAGCGCTCGGATTATCCTCCGACTCGTCGCACCGTCTACCCGGGCCAGGACAAGCCTCCCTGAGCCGGGCATCGCCGTGCGGGATTTGCCCGCTACAGTCACGCGGGAAGGGGCCGGAGCCACTGACCTTGGTTCCGGCCCCTTTGTCTGGCACGGGAAACGGGTCAGTCGGTATTGTCGTGCGTCTCGAGCAGGGCGAAGTACGTCTCACGCTGCTGCTCGGTCAGCTCGCCGTCGAGCGAGAGCGCCGACCGCAGGGCGCTCAGTGTGGCCGCCGCCGGCATCTTCCACGTCGTGTGGGCTTGGCGCTGGATCTCCCCGATGGTGGCGTACGCCTCGCCGGGGAAGCACCGGATATACCAGTCGAGCATCTTGCCCACCGAGGGCGTCAGGTTGAGGTGCCACCACTCCGGGGAAGTCTCACCATCCGTGGCGTCGTCGTCGGCGAACATCTCGACGGTCTCGGCGAAGTCGTGCAACACCGCTGCGCGCACGGTGCGCCCGAGGTGTTCGGTGGGGACGATCTGGTCGAGGCCGGCGGCCACCGACCAGGCGAGCTCTCCGGCGATCTGGGTGACGGACTCCTTGTTGCGGTGGCGCAGCACCCACCGCTTGCGCACGTCGGGCCGGTCGTACAGGGCGTGCTGGAAGTCGGCGGCGAACCGGTCGCGCACCTCGGCCGCCCCGGGCGAGAGCGCGTCGCGGTCGTCGGCGGACATGGCTTCGCCAACGCCCGTGTAGGAGCGCTTGCGGGCCTCCACCCAGTCATCGGCCACCGCGCGGGCCCACTGGTCGCGACCGCCGACGACGGCCTGCGGGCGTGGGACCTCGCTGTTGCCGCGCGAGATGTAGGCCCGCAACGTCGAGGCGGTGATGCCGCCCAGCTCCGCCATCTCCGGTGCGCCGATGAGCTGCGCCCCCGTCAGCTCGGGGCTGGAGACGTCGATCACGCACCGTTCCAGCGGCAGGGCGCCGTCCTGCTCCTGGTGGTGCTTCGCCCACAGCGCCAGGTGGTCGAGCCAGCTGTCCGGCCGCGGGGCGTCCGGGTCGAAGGTGGCCACCTTGCTGGCGTATGCCTTGGCCGGGTCGGCGCGCCCGTCGAGCATGTCGGTGGCGGTCACGGTGACGGCCATGCGGGCCTTGCGCTTCTCGTAATCCTGCGCGACGGGGTCCCAGACCTGGCCGGGCCGGTACCACGTCTCGCCATTCCACCAGTAGCCGCCGGCGCGGAACAGCAGCACCTCGCCGTCCCACTCGGTGTGCAGTCCGGAAGTGTCTCCGTCACGCACGAGCAGCACGGTCCGGCCGTGCTCGGGGTGAGAGCGCACCGCCCAGCCGAAGGTGTGGTTGAGCGGGTCGGTGGTGAAGGCTCGCCAGCCGCCGTCCGTGCGGTTCTTGTCGAAGCGGCCCCACATGCCCGGGCCCTTGTTGCGGCCGACGGCCTCGATGGCCTCCGGACCCTCGTCGAGCGGGAGATGGAAGTCGTCGATAAAGGGGAGGCCCGGCACCGGGTGGTCGGTGCGCAGTCCGTTGGCGAGCGGAAGAACGTGGCTCAAGGCTGATTCCTCGATTCACTTCGAGTGCTGCACTCCTTGTGCATCACTGAACCTGTCTCCCTTATACATGCGTTGTAACCCTCTTCGTGCAGCCGATTCCGGCCAACCTCACCGACAGCCGTCCGGGAACCGCTTACAGAGGTGACCGCGTCAGATACCTTCCTCTCTCATCCAACGCGACGGACAGGACACGACGACTCGTCGCAGCGCGTCACGACAGGAAGGAAAGCCAGCCCGTGCTCGAGTACTTCGCCCATGACGAGCCCCGCCCCGCCCCGTTCAACGCCGACGAGCTGAAGCCGGAGCACGCCAAGGCCATCGGTGCCTTCCTGGACGAGCGCGTGAAGGAACTCCGTGCAAAGCATCCTGCGGGCAGCCCCGAGGACCGCGCGGCCCGCACCTTGAAGGAGGCCGTCGGGGTGCACCTCGACGCGCTCAACGAGTGCTTCGAGGATGAGGAGCCCGAGACCCTCCAGGCGCGCAAGACGTCCTGGAACCGGCTGGTGTTCATGGTCTGGCACTGGGAGGGCACTGAGGGGTACGACGCCTACCAGTGGCGGCTGGTCCGCCACCTCGACGCCGACGCCGCGGTCGAGAGCGCCCGCCGTCTGCTCGCGACCCGTCAGGAGGCCGCGGACAAGAAGCGTGCCGAGCGGCAATAACCACGGCCACCCGGTACCTCGGCCCGCTCAGCGCCAACCGCTTCGGAAGGCAGGGGTCGCGCACGGGCTGGAGGGCCAGCAGGTAGGGGCAGGCGGAGCGGACAGCTGTGGCGTGGGTTTGAAGGGCGCGCTGATGCGGGGCCGCTGCAGCCCTTGAGTGCTCTATTTCGGCCGCAAGGGACCAGGCCTGCAGTCGGTTCAGGCGGCTGGACGAACGTCGTCCTGTTCGAGGGGCGCGCCTTCCGGAACGGCGCCCTTCGCGTGTTTGAGCGCTTGACGGGCGGCGACCATGTCTGCACCCGTGATGCCCTCCCGTTCACATCGCGCCCACCACGTGTGGCACTGCACCAGTGCCGTGGCGGCGCGCAGCTCCTCCATGAGCCTGTCGAACTCGGTGGCCTCGTCGGGCGTCCAGCCGGGCGACGCGGGGCGGCCGCACCGTTCCCTTCCCCGCTCCGGCTCGTCTGGCCAGCCGGGGTGGGGCTCACGGGACCAGGGGAGCGTCGCCTGGTGGGCGCGGAGGGCGGCATACAGATCCGCCACCTGGCGCTGGGCTGCGATTAGGTCGGCGGGAAAGTTTTGCGGGTCGAACGGGTCCGGTTCTGGGGCGGGGGTGCTCATGCTTCGGAGCTTAGTTCGACCGGCTGACAAACCTCCGCCAGCGCGCGACGGCCCCCGTAGGGAGATCCCGGCGACAGCTACGGCCCTGTATCTGGCCGCTCCGCCCGGCTCGGGCCGGGCGGAGCGGGGCGGGGCGGGACCCTCTTTGGTTCCTCAGCACGAGGGCCCGCTGTGCTCTTCCAGGCAGAAAGGCGGGGTGCCCTGCGCACGAGGCCCCTTCGGGCGTAGGAGCCTCCACGTGGTCATCCGGCTCGGGCTGCGAGCAGTTGGGCTCGTGTGTAGTTCGCCGTGCCGGGGGCGTCGCGCAGGAGCTCGAACAGGGCACGCGGGGCCGCTGGGTCGTCGGGACATACCGCAGGGGCGGAGATGTCGTCGAGGAGGACATCGACGAGGCGGGCGAGAGCGAGGCAGCCATTGCCCGAGTAGCCGTAGCCGATGCCCCAGCCGTCCCGTTCGGGTGCCAGCCACAAGGTTTGGTCTTCGGTACGGATCCAGCAGATCCCGGCGCTGAGGACGAGGGCCGCGAGCGGCGAGCGGGTCGGCAGACGTTGCAGTGTGCAGGTGGACAGGTCCGTGGGGCCAGTGTCCGGGGCGCGCTGCAGCACGGGGACGCCGGCGACGGGGTCGTGGAGGAGGACGTCGCTGTCGGCCTCGCGGCCGTTGTCCAGCAGGACCTTCTCCAAGACGGTCGGTGGTTGATCGGCAGCCGCCGGGACCAGGCGCTTGGCCCACTCGCGGGCGGTGGTGCAGGCGTCCGGCCGCACGCTGACCACAGCTCCGGTGTGCCAGTCCCGGCCGCCGTCCCAGCGCTGCGCGAAGGCAGCGACCCGGTGAGCGAGGACGTCGCGGCGTTCGGTGATGCTCAGCCAGCCGGCGCGGCGGACCATCTCCGTCGGCTCCTCGGGGGCGGGGCGCAGCAGCGGAGCCGGTACCGCGCCGAGGACGAGGTGGGCACCATCGCCGCCGTCGGCCGCGTTCTTGCGCAGTTCGGCGATGTAGCGGGCGGTCGAGGCGTGGCCACGGCGGCGGACTTCGCGAGCGAGGTACCAGCACAGCTCGGCCGCCGGGGACCCGTCCGGCTCGTCCGCAGCGAGCTCCGTCAGCGCCGTGACTGGGGTGGCGATGTCGTGCGCGGGCACCACCGCCGGTGGGGCGCCCGGCCGCCAGGCGGCGATCGCGTCACGGTCGCGCAGCGCGTGGAACCAGTACGGCGCCGGCTGTCCGAGAAGGGCTGCCAACTCCGCCCACGTTGTGTAGTACGGCTGGTCGCCCCCATCAATGTCGTAGGCCTGGAGGTCGGGCACCCAGGGCTGACTCACCTGGGTGCTGGTCTGCGCCACGACCACGCACGCATACCTGTCGGCCAGGCGTGCACCGTGGTGGCGGCGCAGGGCACTGGTGACGGGCTTGGGGGCGGCGTTGCCGTCGACCATCGAGTGCACAAACGCGATGCCGCCGCGGTCGGTGTCCCACCGCAGCACCGCGTAACGGTCGATGAATTGCGCCCCGTCGAACACGGCGTTGGCTACCGGCCGTTGGAGCCACCGCTGCTGGCTCGCATGACTGTTGTCGTCGGTGTTCCGTGTGAACAGCGCCATGCCGTCCCCTCCCCGAGGCCGTCAGTACATCCCGCCAGGCCGGGACACCGGCCGGGTTCGTATGCCGCTCCCACTTTGCCCGGCAGCGGTGCCTGGTGCCCATGAAGCACGAGAACCGGACATGGCCGACACCTGGCTGTCCCCGACGAGGCCGTGCTTCCTCGGACCCACCGCGCCACGCCCGGCTCGCCTGGCGTCTACGCGAGAACGAGTATCGACCGGCCGGAGCGAGGTGGAGGGTGTGTCCTGCGCCGACCAACTTGCCCCTGCGGAACGACGATTGCCAGGGTCGTAGAGTCGCGGGGTGGAATCCTGCGCCGCTCACTACTCCTTTGTCTCACGGTGCTTCGACTGCTGTCAGCGGGCACTGAGCGCGTGCCCCGGAGATATCGATGGCCTTACCCGGCGCGAGCCGGACGCCTTCGCCGAGTTCGCCCGGGAGCACCGAGCGTGGGTGGAGAACCTGCTGCTTGCCGAGTGCGCTCACCGGCCACTGATCGAATGGTCATTCCCTGGTGGGCCTCCACCTGTAGTGCGCTGGGCCGTCTGTGCAACCCCCGCGGTCGCCGACGTGCTACCGGTGCCCTGCGCGGTCGCCGTCGGGCTCGCCCGGGCGCACCAGCAGCGTGAGGGGTCTCGCAGTCGGCACGAGACGTGGACCTCCCGGCTTCTGGACCGCCTCGATTCCCACGTTGACCAGCGGCTGGCACAGCTGTGGCGTGACCTGGCGCTCCTGGCCGAGGAGCGTGATCCGGTCGCGGCGGCTGGGCTGCGCCACCTGGTGGAGAGGCAGGCGCGGCCGGGGTTGTGGGCGCGCTCGCTGGAGTGGCTGCTGCTCATGGGACGTCATCTGGAGGGCCTGGACGTGGCACTCACGGTTGCACTCGCCGACAAGCACCGGACAGTCCGGCAGGCGGTCAACCGCAGCAGCCGCAGCACGGTCCTTCCCGTACAGCTGCGCGCCGCCGGGCTACAGGCCGCCACTGAGACCACGAGACCACTCGAAGAGCGGCTGCTGGAGATCGTCTCCGCGTCGGTCGACGCCCGCCGGGCCGCCTTCCCGAGGCCGTTGTCCGCACCGTCCTCCACCTGGCTCGCCGACCACGGTCTGGAGGACCTCGTTCGGGGTGCCACCCGTCGCGCGGTGGCCGAGTTCGCCAAGGCCATGCCCGACCTCGGGGCCGCGGAGGAAGAACACCTGACCGCGACGTTGCTGGCCGGTCTCGCCAACGAGTTCACCGCCTTGCCCGCCCACACCCGGCTGGCCGGCGTGGCCGGTCCGCATCTGCGGGTCGGCCACCGCACCGTAACCAAGAAGGAGGAACGGGCCAACGGCGCCGACATCGGCGTCGTCGTCGACGTACGCGTTCCCGGCCGTCTCCAGCTGCGGATGGGAGACCTCATCCAGGTCAAGAAGTCCGCCGCGCTGACGCCCGGGCGCGCCCGGCGGGAAGACACCTGGACCGTGAAGCGCCGCCAACTGCACGACCTGCTGGAGCACAGCGCGAGCTCCGTGTACTGGCTGATCCGCGGGAACGGTGACGTTCTGGTGGTCCCGGCCAAGTTCCTCGCCGCCGTCGAGGGCGCCGCCGCCCGCCCCTCCTCGCAGCAGTTCACCGTCGGCTACACGGCCGTCCGGCACACCGCGGTCACGATGGAGCAGTACCTGCCCGATCTGGTCGTGGGTCTGTGGCTCGGCAGCAGCAGCGAACGCACCCTTCAGGCGGCGCAAGGCACCGGCCGCACCACCCGGCCCCGGTTCGCCCTCACCATCGATATCGTGCTCGAGCACATGGAGGGGTGAGCCGGCCCCCCCTCATCGCCTGCGGTGGCGCCGGTGAGCTTGTGAAACATGGCGGCGAGCGGCCGAAGCGCCGGTGGATACTGCCGGGGTGGTGAAGGATCTGAAGAGCGCGCTGGCCGCGCTGGACGGCAATGAGCCGGTCGCCCTGCTCGAACTGCGCGAGACGCAGTGGCTCGACGCGAAGGGCGGCCCGTACCAGCTTGCGGACCCCAAGGCGGTCGAGGAACTCGCCAAGGACGTCGCGGCGTTCGCCAACGGGGGCGGCGGGATCATCGTCATCGGCATCGCCACACGCCTGGAGCACGACGAAGAGGTCCTGGACCGCATCGTCGGCCTCGACCCGGCCGCCGTGAACGTGGACCAGATCCGCAAGCGGATCCGTCAATGGATCACCCCAGCTCCGCGCGGCGTGCGTGTCGGATGGTCCGGTTCGGACGGCGAGCGGGTGGTGTTCATCGACGTCCCCGAGCAGGCCGCCGGCATCTTGTTCGTCGTGCCGGCGCCGGTGGGCAAGCCCGGGTCTCCGCGCCCGGACACGGTCGCCGTGCCAATTCGGGACGGCGACAGCACGCACTGGCTGCCGCGGGCCGAGATCCAGCAGTTGCTCTCCGCCGGTGTCCGAGCCTCTGGCATGCCCACCGCTCAGGCGCTCACCGAGCTCGTGCGGCAGGCCGTCTCTGAAGCCGGGCCGGACGGTGAGCTGCGGGTCGGGCAGGGCCTGCCCGACCGCGAGCGGGAGATGCGTGCGGCCTACAAGCAGCTGGCCGGCGCAGGACTGGGCCGGCCGGCCGGAGAGGCGTGGGCGCAGGGCCCGGCTGCTCTGCAGGATCTGCACCACGAGCTTGACGGCGAGCCGGGCTGGGTGCTGTGTCTGATGGCCGGGCGCCCACTGGCGGCTGTCGCCGAGCCCGTCTGGCAGGCGATCGTCGCCGCCGGCCGGCATGCACCGGGCCAGGACCCGCTCGCGGCCATCGGCTTTCCCCGCCCGCCGAAGGACACGGACACGCCGTGGGTGATCGCGGCCGACTCCCGGAGTGTGGACCTCGACGGCGGATCGTGGGGCGCGGGCCGCCTGACGTGCTCGGGGCGCGGCGTGTGGCGGTGGCAGCCGCTCCCCCGCTTCGGCCTCAACCAGGGCCGGTCCGCCGACATCGGAACCTCCGGCCAGACGCCGGCCCTGCGCCTGCGCGCCGTGGTGAACCTGCCCTGGGCCGACCCGGACCAGCTGGAGATCAGCAAACCCCGGCGCACGCTCCTCGAACAGCAGCTTCCATACAGCGCGGTGGCCGGGGCGGTGACGATGCTGTCCACGCGCCGGGGCGCGGAGCTGCCCGCCGCTCGCTGGGAACGAGGCCCCTTCGGCAACTCGGCCCGGGCCGTCGGCTACTCGTGCACGATCGCCGGACCGGACGGCAGCCCGGCGTTGAAGGCCTCCGTCATGCTCGCCCTGCCCACCACGATGGAGTCCACCGTGGTCGCCTGCGCCGACGTCCTGATCGAGAACCCGGCAGCATGGGCAGCAGCCCTCGGCCCTGGCTGGGACACGCAGTTGGGCCTCGACGAGGTCCAGGCCGTGCTGCTCGACACGTGGGAGACCGCTGCCGAGCTGCTGCCCGACGTCGTCGGCGACCCAGCGGCACTGTCCTGGGCCGCCCCGCCCACCACCGAACTGCGGATCACATGCGAACAGCCCGCCGACAACGGCGTCCTGCCGACCCTGGACACGCTCGTCGACCTGACATCGCTCGGCACAAATGACGGCGGCACCAGGTCACGGATGGCCGTCACCATCACCTCCGAGCCGGCCATGGGACGCGCAGAGCGCCAGCGCTTGCTGCGGGAGGCGCTGGTGTACATGGCTGGCGAGTTCGGGTACGTCGACGCGGAGTTGGACCTGCTGTAGGCACGACCTCAGCAGCGCCCGTGCGGGGAGAGGAAGTGGTGGGGCCGGTGGGCTTTCATCCTGCGACGTCCCATGCCTGTCCTTCGTCCGGGCTGGCAAGTCGTTGGTGTTCCGACCGGGCGGCGTCGAGCAGGCGTCCCCAGGACGTGACCAGGGGACGCCGTCGCAGGAGAGCCCGCCGCTCACGCTCGGTCATTCCGCCCCAGATTCCGTGCTCGATGCGATGGTCGAGGGCATAGGCCAGGCACTCGGTGCGCACCGGGCAGCCGGTGCAGAGGGCCTTGGCCCTGTTCTGGGCTGCGCCATCCACGAAGAGCTCGTCCGGATCAGCGGTTCGGCAGACCGCTCGCTGGCCCCAGTTCTCCTGATCTTCCCCGTTCACCCCGACGCCGTCCTCTCCCCGGTCCGGCCCGCCGCACTCCCCTGGGCAGGCGCAGTCCGAGAACGGTACGGCAAACGCCCACGGCATGGGACATCGCCGCATTGCGGCAATCCCTTCGGGTGAAGGGGCCTTGACCAAGGCCCAACGCCTCGTGACCAGGCTCAGCCGGTACCGGTACAACCGGGCATGATTGGCAACGACGCCTCGCCCGTCAGGGCACTGGTGCGCCGGCGGATCGCCCGTCAGGGCACTGGTGCGCCGGCGGATCGCCGCGAACATCTCGGCGCGGTCCTTCCTGATCGGGTAGTCGATCCGGTCGTAGCGAAGTTGGAGAGCGGCGCTGCGATCCGGCGACTTCAACAGGACCAGGCCGAGGCCGCATCCAGGCGTCAGGTCGCGGTGACCGCACAGCTCCAGCGGCAGACCATGCTCCGGGTCGGTCAGGGCGTGCACCAGCTCGGCGCGGCGCAGGGCTGTCTCGGAATCGTGCTCGAGCTGCAGGATCCACCACTCCCCCAGCCGCGACTCGTGTCCGGTGACGACCTGGGGGACAGCGACGGTGTGGAGGAGTCCGAGGCGGCGCAGCAGCCCGCTGGGGAGCCAGGCGGCGTCCCGCCAGATCTTCTCGTAGATGAGCGGCTGGCGTTCGGTGTCCCACTGCTTCTCGTAGGGAGTCCAGGTGTCGCCGGCCAGCCAGCAGGCTTCTCCACCGTCGCTCTGGATCTGCTGCGCGAGGGTTGCCTCGGCCTTCTGGAAGGCTCGTCGCGAGGGGCCGGTGAGCTTGATGCTTGTGGGTTGTCCGAGCCGTCGGAGCTCGATGCCGCGATCGGTGCGTGCGCAGATCCGGACACCGTTGAGCCCGTAGATCTCGTCTCGTCCTACGCGCATCGGTGAGCGGCAGGGCAGCAGTCCGCGCAGCAGGCTGTCGAGGCTGTCGTTGCTCTCCAGGTGGAGCCGGACGCCTTCTGAGGTGGGCTGCACGTACCGGATGCCGAAGGGGTACTCGAAGAAGTGCCGCTGGGTGTTGAGTAGGTGTTTTTGATCCCTGGCCGTGAGGTGCGTGCGCCTGGATGATCTGAGGTGTGGGGGCTGGCGGGACGGTTCGGCGGTACTGCCGGGAGTGCGGTGATCCGCTGCCGCAGACGATGGCGGCGGAGGCGGTGTTCTGCTCGGGTCGGTGCAGGTCACGGCAGTGGCGAAGGTTCCAGCGGACCCGGCAGCGGGTGGCCGCGATGCAGCGGGGAGAGCAGGCAGAGTGCCCGGTCTGCGGGCGGTCGTGGACGGTGGGAGTGGAGCGATCGAGGGCGGCGGTGTACTGCTCGGACCGTTGCCGGGTGCGGGCCTGCCGCCAGCGGCGGGCGTCACGGAACGGCGTTACAGAAACGCCGTAGCCGAACGCCTCGCACACACCTTGAACATCCCAGGTTTTGCAAGGTAGTTGAGAGCGATTACCGAGCGCTTCGAGCGCCCCTGGCTCACGCCCTGCCCTGGCGTGTCGCACGCGCGTCACGGTGGACGGTGACCGGGGCCGGCGCCCCCTTTGAGCGGTCACGTCCTGGTGGCCGGGCCGGACCCGGGCGAGGACGGTGGTCATCATGACCGACGTGGCCGACCGGATAGGGAACGTCACCCGGCAGCGTTACGAACAGCTCGTCACCCAGGCCAAGGAACTGATCGCGCAGATCGCCCGCTCGCAGTTCGCCCTGGGTGACATGGCGCTGGAGATCGAGCCGATGAGGGCGGTGGGCGGGTCGATGCCGAACGGCACGGAAGACCTGTTCACCGTGACGGAGTCGTTGCAGATGTTCGCGGACGACATCGGCGTCGAACGCCGGACGGTGGAGGACTGGCGTTACACCGCCAACCGCTGGCCCGAGGGGCGCCGCAAGGAGGGTGTGTCGTTCACCGTTCACCGGATCCTGGCGTCGGTCGCGGACGCTGACGAGCGATGGGCGGCGATCGAGGACGCGCCGTTCAACCCGCGCACGGGGGCGAGGCAGTGGACGCCGGACGGCGCGAAGCGGGTCGTCGGCCAGCGGGTCGACCGGCCGGTCACGGTGGATGAGAAGGTCCAGGCCGTGGCCGACCTGACCCGCGATGACGAGGTTGCCGCGCAGGTCGCCACCGATCTGCTGAAGCGGCCGGCGGTCACCGAGCACGTCACCCCGGCCGAGAAGGTCAGGGTCGTCACGGAGCTGACCAGGGACGACGCCGTCGCCCAGCAGGTGACCACCGACCTGCTGCGCCGCCCGGCCGTTGCTCGGAAGACGATGCGGGACGACACCACCCGAATGCTGGTCAACCGCGCCCAGTTCGACAACTCCAACGAGACTCGTGACCGGATCCGGGAGCGCACCCCGGCCGTCCGCGCGATCGAGCACACCATCGAGTACCTCGACCTGGTCGGCTCCTGCCACGGCTTCGTGGCCACCCTCGGCCGCCTGGTCCCGCAGCTGCGAGGGCAGGAGTTCACCGAGGACGAGCGCGAGACCGTCCGCCGTCAGATCGGGCGGGTCCGCGCCGCGGCGGACTGGCTCGAAGGAGCCCTCGACAACGGCGAGTTCACCCTGGACGAGCAGCTGGTTCAGCTGCTCAAAGGCGAGTAGGCCATGCCGCGACGCCGGGAGGCCCGGCCGCTGGCCGAGCATTACGGCGATCTGGTCCGCGTCGCCTTGATGGAAGCACGTCCCGCCGGCCTGCACACCTATCAGCTCATGGCCGCCACGCGCCTGACCCGATCGCAGGTCGGCCGCGGTATCCGGCATGTCCGCGACGTCGTCGCCGCGGAGAACCTGACGCCGATCACCTGGACGCGCCGGGACGGGTTCATGTTCTCCGACGACCCCGCGGACTGGATCGAGTACGACAAGCGGCAGTTCCGGCAGATCCTCGGCCGCCTCACCCGGGTGATCACGGGCACGCTCGACCCGCACCTGGCCCGCTACCCCGACGACGAATGGGCCCAACTCGCCACAGCCCAGCTCACCGGCGTCCGCGCCACCCTCGCCCAGCTCGCCAAATAAGCCCCCGCCGCCGATCACCCTGCCGAGCCCGCCATGCCCGCTGCCTCCCGTCGCCGCCGCTACCCGTCCGACACCTCCGCCGCTGAATGGGCTCTCCTGGAACCCTTGTTGCCCATTCCGGCCTGCCAGACGAAGACCGGCGGGCATCCGGAGAAGTGGCCGCGTCGGGAGATCGTCGACGGCATCCGCTACATCGTCGACAACGGCGCGAAGTGGCGGGCACTGCCTGCGGATTTTCCCCCGTGGGAGACGGTTTACGGGTTCTTCTGGCGGTGGAACCGGGCTGGGGTCGTCACCTACATCCGTGACCAGCTCCGCCGGAGGATCCGTACCGGCAAGGGCCGCTGCCCGCACCCGGTCACGCTGATCGTCGACTCCCAGTCGGTCAAGGGAGCCTCCACCGTCGGCCGCAACAGCCGCGGCTACGACGCCGCGAAGAAGATCAACGGTCGCAAGCGACATATCACCGTGGACACGCTCGGCCTGCCCGTGATGATCACGGTGACGCCCGCCGACATCCAAGACCGCGACGCCGCCCGCGACGTGTTCTGGCGCCTGCGCCTCACCCAGCCGCAGATCACCCAGGTCTGGGCCGACCGCGGCTACGCCGGCGACCTCGTGGACTGGGCCCGCGACCGCCTCTGGCTCACCCTGCGCATCGTCTCCCGACCCAAAGGCACTAAGGGATTCGTCGTCCTGCCCCGCCGCTGGAAAGTCGAGCGCACGATCGGCTGGTCCATGAACGCCCGCCGCAACGCACGCGACTACGAACGCCTTCCCCAGCACTCCGAAGCACACCTGAACTGGGCACTCATCACCATGATGACCCGGCGCCTGACCCGCAAAAGCCCCCGGACAGGTTGGACGAAGAAGCCCGGCAACTGAGGGTCGGCTGTCGGCGTACACATGAAGATGCTCAACCCTGTACACGCGAACGTGCACCGCGCGCCATGCCGGTGCACGTGACCGGGTCGGCCTGTGGCCCACTGTCCTGGTTCCAAGGTCGCTGGCGACATGGGTCCATCGGCCGACGCGCGCCCCGACCACCGAGGTGATCATTTGGATTGCCCACTTGAGCCAAGGAGGATCCATGCGGGTGGAGCAGGTGAACTGGGTTGACATCCCGGCCGGATCGCTGCGTCGGGGTACACCGGTCGACGAAGTGGCGGCAGTGGCCCGCCGCTATGCGGACACCAGGGTGCCGGTTCAGTGGTACATGAAGGAAGCCCCGCGCACGGAGATCGACGTCCCGGCGTTTCGGATCGCCCGCACCCCGGTCACGGTCGGCCAGTGGACACGCTTCGCGGCGGCCACCGGCCGACCGGTCCCACAGACGCAGACAGACCACCCGGTCATCGGGGTCGCCTGGGAGGCGGCGACGGCCTACTGCCGGTGGCTCGGGGAACTGCTCGGCCTCGATGTGCGGCTGCCCACGGAGGACGAGTGGGAGCGCGCAGCGCGGGGCGACGATGTCCGGGAATTCCCGTGGGGCGATGAGTACCAAACCGGTCTGGCCAATCTGGTGGACCTTGGCATCGGCACCACCACGCCAGTCGGCTCGTTCCCCGACGGAGCCAGCCCCTTCGGTGTACTGGACATGGCGGGCAACGCCGACGAATGGACCTCCACCCTCTACGCTCCCTACCCGGGCGCGCCCGCCGAGGTGCCGACGACCGAAGACTGGGCCTTCGACCGGCACATCACCCGAGGCGGCGCCTTCCGCCACGACCGGGACCTGGCCCGCTGCGCCCGCCGGCACGGCGCCTATGAGTCAGATCTGGAAGCGATCGGCGTGGGCTTCCGCCTTGCGGCACCGGCCGCGTAGAACCGGACACCGTGCCGACATCGCACGACAGGCGGAGTTTCCACCAGACGGTGCATCTTCGGCTGTACCGACCTGTGCACATTCCGGTGTACGCCGACAGGTCGGCTCCTGATCAGGACCGGCTTGGAGCATCCAGACGCTCTGTCGGCCCGCCGAAAGGCAGGACGAGTGTGCGTGTCGCCATGAGCCAGACGCCGTCGATCTTGCGGAAGGTGTCTTCATAGTGGCCGATGTTCGCTGGCAAACGAGGCGGAATCAGCGCACCGTCGGTATAGCCGTCCACTCGGTAGGTCGCGAAGTACGTGGTCGCCGCCGCGGTATCCGGCGAGTCGACGGTGACCAGGATGTTCGTGCACATCCGCCGGGACAAGCGGTCCACCGGCCGAGAACCGAAGTAGGCACGCAGGGCTTCCCGACCCTCGATCCGGCGCCCGTCATAGGGCCATTCCCAGATCCCGTCCGGGGTGAAGAGGTCGCAGACCGTACTCGGATCACCCAGGTCGAGCCGACGCACGAGTTCCAGGACCAAACGCTCGCAGCTACGCTCCGCGAGAAGACGCGTCATGGGATCAAGATCGCTAGTAGTCATCTCCATTTCCTACCAGCTCAGTTGGGGTCCCCACGACTCCTTTTCCACGCATCACCAAGGGGCGTCGCCTCACGCATAGTGCCGGTGGACGGAGCATCACGCAGCGCGGCACGTTGAAAAACACCTACTGAGGACCCAGTAGAACACCTCTGATTCGAGCAGGAGTTGCGCGTGCTGGGCCGGTGCCGGGATCAGGGGCGCGTGGGGCGGCGCGGCAGCGACGGCATCACACGCGACCTGTCGGGGCGTGCCGGTGTAGAGGGCGTAGGTCCGGGCGCGGCTGCTGATCTGGGTGGCCGACATGGCGGGTACCTTTCGCTCCGCTCCGTCGGCCCGCGGAGCGTGAGGAACAGGCACTGGTGTGCGGTGGTGCGGTCGGTGAGATGACTCTGATCGAAGCCGAGCTTCTTCGCCTCCGCCTTGAACCAGTGGGCCGAGGTTCGCGTGAGACACCTCACGTTGCTAACTCGTCAAGTAGTCGGGATGAGAGCTGCGAACACTTTCCGGGTCCGGTGAGTGACCAGGTGACCTATTGCAGATGGAGAGCAGCCAAGCGTGGCAGGCGGCGAGTCATCTCTCCTCGGTCGTCGAAGTCGAAGTCCCAGGCAGGGTCCAGCTGCGGGTACTGAATTACGAAGGCGTCAGCGGGGAGCTGCTCACCGGTCGCCGTGATGTGTGCGTTCCAGGCGATGCTCAGCACGTCCTCACCGTCCAGGTCCAAGCCGTCGGCGGCCGAGGCTTGCACGATGGGCAGTCCCGCGAGCGCATCAGGATCAGCAAGTATGCCCTCGAAGACCTCACGCCCCTGTGCGATCAGCCATCCGCGGAAGTAGTCGAAGCCGTCGTCGGAGCAGCCGCCGTTGATGACGTAGGCAGCGGCCCACAACGGGTTCGTGTAGGACTCAGCCATCAGGTCCCACAACACCTGCTGAACGGCGACGATCTCCTCGGCCGGACGGGAGGCAAGCAGAGAAGTTGCCTCGCGAGCGACCGTTCCGCTCTCATCCGGGTCGAGCGCCTGGTTGCGCGCTGCCGCAATGAGCTGCCAGAACTGCTGTTTGTTCATGGTGGCAGAGCATGCCACCCGACACTGACAGCACACCGGTCCCCGGCTGGTCGGACGTCACGCTGCCGCCCTCTCCATTTCCTGGCCTGAGGCTGGGAACGCGGTGCTCTCGTCGAACAGCTTGCGGTGCTGGAGGCAGTGGTAGAGCTGGCCGATCATGCGATTGAAGAGGTTGCGCTGGGCGGCCGCGTGCCAGTCGCCGACCTCGCGGCGCCGCCGGTAGTGGGCGCCGGCTCCAGGCGAGTGCCGGAGGGCTGAGAATGCCCACAGATATCCCGCGTGATTGAGGCGGTCGTTCTTCACTCACCGACGGGTGATGGACGACTTCTTGCCGGAGGCCCTGGTGATGGGCGAGGAGCCCGCGTAGGCCTTGAGGCCACGGGCGTCGGCGAAGCGGGCGCGGTCGTCCCCGATCTCAGCGAGGATCCGGGCGGCGAGCTGGATGCCGAGCCCGGGGAAACTCAGCACGATCTCGGCGTCCGGGTGCTGAGGGAACGCCTCTTCCACCGCCTCAGCGAGCTGGTCTGCGGCGGTGCAAGCGGCTTCCAGCTGGATGAGGAGGGCGAGCATCTGCTTACCGAGCGCGTCCTCGACCAACGGCGGCTGGTGGGCCCACGCAGCACGGAAGACGTCGCGGAGACGGTCGGCCTCCGCCTCGATACCCCGCTTGCGGCCAGCCCGCTTGAGAGCGGCCTGGAGCTGCGTCCGGCTCAGCCGTGCGGCTCGTGAAGGGGTCGGGGCGGCCTTGAGGAGTTCACGGGCCTCGGGCCGGCACAGGCCGTTGGCCCAGACGGCGAAGGCTTCCAGGGCGGCCGGGTAGTACTCGCGCAACAGGGAGCGGAGCTGGTTGGCGATCTGCTGCCGGTTCCACAGAGCGTCCTGCTGGGCGCGGGCCAGGACGGCGATGGCACGACCGAGGTCGCTGTCGCCCGGCAGGGGCCGGTGGGCGTGCATGTCAGTGCGCAGAATGTTCGCCAGGACCAGGGCGTCGCCGGGGTCGGATTTCTTGCGCGAGACGGAGTGGCGGTCGCGGTAGCGGGCCGCCGCCATCGGGTTGATCGCGAACACCTTCCGCGTTCCGGTCCGCAGCACGGCAACGAGCAGCCCGCGGGATGTCTCGATCGCCACCGGGATCGGGTTCTCCTCGGTGTCGCCGTACTCGGCAAGCAGCTCCAGCAGGACCTGGTAGCCGGCGGCGTCGTCGGTGATGTGCCGCTTGGCCACTAGCGTGCCGGTGTCGTCGACCAGGGCGACATCGTGGGTGCGTTCCGCCCAGTCGATTCCGCAGTAGATCAAAGTGTTCCCTCCCCTACGTGTCGGGTGTTTGCGCTGGGCACGAGCGCATGCGGGCCACGCGAGCGACCTAATCCCAGGCCTCGACCGCAAGAGGGCCGGGCCGACACCTCACTAGCCGTTCGTGGCACCAGCGCACCCCACGGGCCCCGGTCTGCGCGGGAGCTCAAACGGCTCGGGCGTAACAAGAGGTCACCGTGCGGCGGGCTCGCACCACCAACACCAACGAGTGATCAAGCGGCAGGTGTTGACGCATGACGGTGTCGGACGGCACCCGGTCTCAGCCGAGGCCTGCCTGACCGTGCTGGCTTCAGATGTCCGCCCGGCACCGACAAACGTCAACACCCACCTACTGAGTGGTGGCAGTCACGAAGGAGCCGGACGTTGCGCGATCTCACGCTAGGCATCGCGACCAGGAGCAGCACAGGCATCCGTCCGGCACCCACGCGACCACCACCATGAGCACAGGGACCACGCGCCGCTCTATGCGGAGGTCTC